>CAIXLU010000690.1 GCA_903920315.1 uncultured Oscillochloris sp. | reverse complement strand
TTCCGTTCTAACCTGTGTTCCGCGTCGGGCAGTACTCCTGACAGTCTATCGAAGTGGTGAACGCCGGATGCTGCTGTAAAATCAGCACATTCGGCGTTTTGTTATTTCTTGTGATAGAGACGGTACCCGCATGAATGGTATACTGTGCGAACGACGTTCCTGTTATACATTGCAAGAATTGTATACTGTGTCTACGAAGGAACGTATGGAATTACTCAATGACGGCTTCTGAATCCACGTCCACTAGTCAGATAGCCTGGCAAGCACACCACTGTTATGGGCAGCACCCCAACCTCCCCGACACGACCACGCATCTACGAGCCGATGATGAACTGCGACTGCACAGTGAGATTATCCGCCATATGGCTGGGGGTGTTACCCTGACCCGGATCAGCGATGGGGTTATTGTTTATAGTAACCCCAGGCTTGCCCAGATGCTCGGCTACGCGCCGGGGGAGATCACGGGCCAGCATATTGCTCTTTCTAAGAGCGGTGTAAGCAAGGACGAGATTACCGAACAGATCATGGTCGAGGTGCGGGCGAGTGGGATGTGGACGGGCGATGTCGAGATGATGCGCAAGGATGGCAGTACCATCTGGTGCCACACCACGATCTCGCTGGTTGAACATCAACAGCACGGCCCGTTCTGGCTTTCCGTCTACGTGGATATGGGTGCGTCATCCCTACTTCGGTGCCATGCGAATGGCCCCGTCAAGACGGATCACCTCACCGTTGAGCATCTGATTCTCGATGATATGGCGCACCAGGGCGGCGTATTCGGATGGCTGGCCCAGGCGTGAGGGGAAGGGTACCTGCTGGCCAAGAGACTGGCGAGCGGGTTCGGGCAGGCCGGCGAGCATGGGTGTGTCGAAGATTCCCGGCGCGATGCTCATGACGCGGATGCCGAATCGGGCCAACTCACGGGCAATTGGCAGAGTCATACCCACGATGCCGCCCTTGGATGCGGCGTAGGCCGCTTGTCCAATCTGCCCATCGTAGGCGGCCACTGAGGCGGTGTTGACGATCACCCCGCGCTCGCCATGCGGCCCCGGCTCGTTCGTGATCATCACCGCCGCCGCCAGGCGGATTACATTAAAACTGCCGATCAGGTTCACGCGGATGGTCCGGGCGAACAGATCCAGGCTGTGCGGCCCGCTCTTGCCCACCACTCGCTCGGCGGTGGCGAGGCCCGCACAGTTGACGCCGCCGTTCAGCCCGCCAAATTCGCCTACCGCGACATCCACCGCTGCCTGTACGCTCGCCTCATCACCCACATCTGTCCGCACAAAGCGGGCCTGCGCGCCAAGTTCGGCAGCCATCGGCTCCCCTGCAGCCGGGTTGATGTCGGCAATCACCACCCGCGCCCCTTGACCCACCAGCATACGCGCTGTGGCCGCACCCAGGCCCGAACCGCCCCCGCTTACCAGAAATACCGTGTTGGCGATCTCCATATGGTCGCTCCTCATTCCTACGCCTCTACATCGCCCTGACCCACCTGGCGATCTCGCGAATATGGTCGGGGCCAGTACGACAGCAGCCACCGATGATGTGGGCACCGGCAGCGTACCACTGACGGGCCTTCGCCCCGTAGTCCGCGCACTCTGATGTGCCGATCCAGCGCTTATTCTCGGCGCAGTAGACCTCGCCCGAGTTGGGGTAGACCAAGATAGGCATGTCGGTGACGGCGCGGGCGGCAGAGACGAGATCGGGCACGAACTGCGGCGGCGTACAATTGATCCCCACAGCCGCTATCTGCGGGTGGGAGTCGAGCAGCGAGGCGCACTCGGCGAAGGTTTCGCCGTTGCTAATATGCGCGCCGTCCTTGGCACTAAAGCTGACCCATGCCGTGATATGTGGGAACTCCCTGAGCAGGCGGGCTATCGCCACAGCCTCAGCCAGACAGGGGATGGTCTCGACGGCCAGAATGTCAGCGCCCGCATCAGCCAGGACAGCCATACGTGAGCGATGGAAGTCCATCAGTTCGGCCTCGCTTCGCCCATAGTTGCCCCGATACTCCGAGCCATCGTGCAGGTATGCGCCGTATGGGCCGATTGAGGCGGCCACAATAGGGCGTGGGCGCCCGATGCGATGGGACTCCTCGGCCCAAAAGGCGTCGCGGGCCTCGATTGCCAGACGCACTGAGCGACGCATCAGGCTGGCGACAGCCTCGGCACCCATACCGCGCTGGGCGAATCCCTGAAAGGTGGCCTGGTAGCTCGCGCTGATCGCGCAGTCGGCCCCGGCGACATAGTAGTCGAAGTGTATCCGTCGGATCAGGTCGGGGTTCTCAAGCAGAATGCGGGCCGACCAGAGGGCGTCATCGAGGTCGCAGCCCCGACGCTCTAGCTCCGTGGCCATCGCGCCGTCAAGAATCATTGCCGGGTAATGCTGGAGGATAGTAGTGATCGGGTTCATAGGAAAGTGGTCATTTTAACTAGGAGTAGCACACGTTTTAGACAGATCTTCGCGATTCCCACAGTGCAAACGCCCCGCGCCAGCCGCACATGATCAGCAGGGCGGCGATGAAGGTGACGATATAGAACGAGAAGGGACTGAATCGCCCAATAAAGAGGGCGCGCACCAGCGAGCCAGCCACCACCGCCGCGCACCAGGAGAGAGCCGTTGTGCGCAGCATTTTCACCGGCGTATCGGTGGATGCGGGGCGGAACGCACCCAGCCAGGGCGTTGCGATCAACCAGCCGATAATGAAGGGCGCGGCGGTCTGCGCCACCTCGCCGATGGCCCCCAGCCCCGCCGCCTCGCCGTGGCTGCCCCGCCCGATGGCCGCAAACACCATCAGCGCCACCACATCGCCGCCGACCAGCGCCACCGTCCGCCCGCTCCCCGCTTGCATTCCATCAACTGTTGATTGCATATCAGTTCCTTATCTGCCGCGAAAATAGCCGATAGCCGATAGCCGATAGCCGATAGCCGATCACAGCCGCACCCAGCGGATCTCCGATTGACCGCGATCAGTGACAGCTTGGGAGAGGACGCGGATCAGCCCGTTATCGGCGCCTTGCTGGGCCAGCCAGCCGATCACCGATCCGTCAATGGTGACGACCTGGGTGAGAACGCGGTTCAGTTCGCTATCGTTACCTTGCTGGGTCAGCCAGATCATTGACCGATCAATAAAGGACTTCTCGCCCTCTAGCTGGTCAACCAGGAATTGGAGCTGGGCAGGAGTGATCGAACCGATATAGATGCCCGTATCGTCGTGGTAGAGAGCCACGCCGGGTTCGCCGGCAGATGACTCTAAGGGCGGCGGATCGACATCACCGCTTGCCATCGCGATGATTCGGCGCAGTTCCTTCTTGCTGATCTGAAGCGGCTCGCTTGTATCTTCCAGCAGATGCTTCACCACCACATCAGCCGCGTCAGGGCGCCCGAGGCTGCGGGCACACTTCTGCATGCGCTCCAGACGACCGGATACCTCAAAGATCTGGTCAATCTTATAGGCAATCGTCATCAGCGAGCGGCAGCGCACCGCCGCCCCGGCTTCGAGCAGGTGATCGCTGTTGCGCTCCTCTTGGCCAGGGATGGGGTCAATGATCACCATGGGCAGGCCCGCCGCCATACACTCCGAGGCGCTGAGGCCACCCGGCTTGCCGATAAAGAGGCTGGCGATCCGCATTAGATCGGCCATCTCGCTCGTAAAGCCGAGGACGCGGAAGTGATCTTCCGCACCACTGATTTGAGTCGTTACCTGCTGAAGCAGCAACTGGTTGCGCCCGCAGATCACCACCGTCTGCACAGGGGTACGCATACGCAGGATCTGAGCCACAATATCGCGGGCCGGTCCGCCGCCGAGCGCCCCGGCTGACACCAGGATCACCGGGCGGTCGGCGCGCAGCCCGTAGCGGGCCAGCACCTTCTCACGATCCACCGGTTCGCCAAATACCGTGCTTACGGGGATACCCGAAACCGTGATTCGCTCGGCGGCGACTCCCAGTTCCGTCAGATGAACCTTGGTCTCCTCAATGGCCACAAAGTAGCGGTTGAAGACTCGGCTCAGCCACATGCCCTGGAAGTCATAGTCGGTGGTGACAATTGACAGGGTGGTGCGCAGCTTACCCTGGCTGAGCAACTGGGCGACGACACCCGCAGGCATAAAGTGGGTACAGACCGTGATATCGGGGTCGTAGTCGAGGACAAACTTGGCCAGGGGCTGAGCGTTCAGTAAGTTCCAGAGCTGAAGCGCACCGGTCTCGTTCTTAAAAGGTTCGTCGGTCTGGTCGTACCACCAACTCACAAACCAGGGGTTTTCCTTCACCAGCGCAAAATAGACATCCGAAGCCGTCACCTGATAAATTCGGCTCGTGAGCTTCAGTGCGTCCTCGTTCTGTACCTGCACGCCGCTCTGAGTGCGGAATACCTCTTCAATCGCCGCTGCCGCCGCTATGTGGCCGGAGCCGACGCTGGCCGACAGAATCAGCACTCGCTTCATCATATGGCTCCCGCCCGTAGGCGATGTTGTATCATCGGGATGTGTGTCGTAGGTTAATGTAGAGTATATACGATTTCTGGTGGTAGCGACCCCAGGATGGGTACAGCATCTCCATCACATGGGAAGAGGAGATTTCGATAAGTGGTAGTGTTCCCGCACCAGCGCAACGGTCTCACTGTAGCGAGTGCGCAGCGTAACAACGTAGGTTGCTAGTTCCTCCCAATCGGCGCTGGGCGCGGCCCGCTCGATCTGAGCGCCGAGATCCGCGATGCTGCGGGCACCGAGTTGACTAAGACCGCCACGGAGCCGGTGAGCCATCCGTGCTAATTTGACCCGATCCGTGCCGGACATGGCCAACTCAAGCTCGGCAAGCTGTTTCCCGATCTCTTCGTAGAACAGCCCGTAGATCGACTCAGCGGCCTGCGGCGCAGGCAGGTCAAACGCATCAACCAACTCCTGGAGGGCGTGCCAGTCAATGAGTACGGGCGACACCGCTGGCTTGAGTTTCTGGGATATCATGATCAGGATACGATGCAAATCGTCTAGGCTCACCGGTTTGCACAGGTAGCCGTCCATGCCTGCGAGCAGCGCCTGCTCACGCCCGTTGCCTAGGGCGTCAGCCGTGAGGGCCACAATCTGCGGTTGGCGGATTTGCTGGCCTAGAGCGCGGATCTTCCGTGTGGCCTCTATCCCGTCCATATCAGGCATGTGAATATCCATCAGCACCACGTCGTAGGCGTTGCAATCTACGACGGAGTCTACCGCATCCTTGCCGTTGGCAACCACATCCGCGTGGAGGCCAATCCGTGAGAGCAGGTGGAGCGTCACCCGCTGATTGATCATGTTGTCCTCGGCGATAAGCACACGCAGCGATAGGACATCGGGATCGGGCGGAACAAGGGGATTGAGATCAATCAGATCCAGCGGAAGCGTCACTATGGAGGATAACCCGACCTTTGAGGGGTCGGGGATACTCGAAATCGCCTCAAGCAGCGACTCACCGCCAATACGGATCGTCGCCACATACTCGCGTTGCTCAGGGCTGAGCGGTGTATCTATCAGCAAGTCGGCCACGCCAATCACCGCATTGAGCGGGGTGCGGATCTCGTGGCTCATGCTGGCCAGGAATGCCGATTTGTCCCGGTCAACAGAATCGGCCAGTTCCTTCGCCCGCAGCAGCGCCCGCTCTGTCTCCCAACCCTGGACAAACGCCGCGATCATCTCGCCAGCGGTACGCAGCATCTGGGATGCCGCATCGTTCCACACATACGTGCGTACGTGGTCGGTGACGCTCAGGTGCCCCCATACACGACCGCGCATCGTCAGGGGGTAAAAGAAAATAGAGCGAATCTGATTATCGTCAAGGTAGCGCTGGAAGGTGGGGTTTTTGGGGAACTGTCCCACAACCGGGCCGTTAAAGCTCGCACCACGGGTCATCTCGGCGGGTCGGTCGTGTCGTTCCTCGGATGTCGGCTCGCGCTGCGCCGAGAGACCAGGTGCGCATGCCGTGCTGATCATGCGGTACGTCCCAGAATCGCCATCATCAGCTTGTTCCCATGTCGGGTCGTGAAATATTGTAATTCGGCTTGCTTCTACTGCCACGCGCAGCATATCGAGGGTCTGGTCGAGAGCCTCGTGAGAGGAGGTATCACTATTCCCTGGATTCAGGAGTACCCGTGAGCAGTGGGCTAGGGTATCGGCGTAGCGCAGGTGGCAAGCCAGATCATCCTGCGCCTTGGCCGCCTCAGCGGCGCGCAGGCTGCTCGCCCGTCGGCCCATTACGATAAGGACGACGATTACGATAAGCGCGATCACACAGATGGTCACAAGCACGTTTGTCAGCATTGACATCGGGTTCACCACACGCGCCACGATGTTGGGTATTGGAGGGATGATGTTCATAGAATGTTCCATCGTGAGATTCGCACACGCGACTTGGTGATTCTAACATAGCCAGAGGCGACGCTGGTGTACCAGCATCGCCTCTGGTTGTGGGTGGTGGTTGGGCAGCACGCTAACCCAGCGCCGCACACGCCTCGTGACGCGACACGGCGCGCTGGACGCCGTCGCGCAGATCCTTAATCACCACCTCACCACGGGCGATCTCATCGGGACCGAGGACGAGGGCATAGCGCACGCCTTTGCGGTCGGCTTCCTTCAAC
Source organism: uncultured Oscillochloris sp. (assembly GCA_903920315.1). Lineage (GTDB taxonomy): Bacteria > Chloroflexota > Chloroflexia > Chloroflexales > Chloroflexaceae > Oscillochloris. The sequence continues at coordinate 415 of CAIXLU010000690.1, read as the reverse complement.
TGCTTGCCCAGGCCGCCACCATCAAGGTTGATCAGGGTATTCACCCCACCCGCTCGTAGCTCGCGGGCCAGTTCCAGGCTGGCCGCTGTCTGCTCCGGGCCGAAGACGGTGACATAAGCGACGGCGGTGGTGGCTGGGCGCGGGCCAATACCCAGTTCCTCCATCACGTCGTGGAGCCGGTCAATGCCGAAGGCTAGTCCCACGGTGGGGATGGGCCGCCCGGCGAACTGGCCTACCAGTTCGTCGTAGCGCCCGCCACCGAGCAGCGAACCTTCGGGCCAGTGCGGCGTGGTCGCCTCAAAAACCAGACCCGTGTAGTACGAAAGACCACGGGCCAGACGTGGCGTCACTTTGTAGCGCTCGGAGGGAACGCCCATCTGCTCAAGGCCACTGATGATCGCCCGCAGGTTTGCGA
>CAIXLU010000689.1 GCA_903920315.1 uncultured Oscillochloris sp. | reverse complement strand
TTCTCCAGTTCACGCGGGATCGTGATTTATGTCAACGATGTGTTGAGTCGCTACGACGCCGACTCGCTGCGCTACTTTTTGACGATTGCCGGCCCCGAGAATCAGGACACCGACTTCACCTGGGCCGAGTTTGTGCGCCGCAACAACGACGAATTGGTGGCGACCTGGGGCAACTTGGTGAACCGCACGCTCACCAACGTCTACAAGAACTTCGGCAGCGTCCCGCAGCCGGGTGTACTGACCGAGTCCGATAGCGCCCTGATCGCGCAGGTCGAGGCGGGATTCGCCAGTATCGGCGAACTGCTGGAGGCGGCTCGCTTCAAGGCAGCGATCAGCGAGGCCATGCGCTTAGCGAGCCTGGTGAACATCTACCTGAGCGAGCAGGAGCCGTGGAAGGTGATCAAGGTTGATCGCGAGCGCGCCGCGACGATCTGGTACGTCACCTTGCGCTGCGTAGACAGCCTCAAGATCTTCTTCACGCCTTTCCTGCCCTTCAGCAGCCAGCGCCTCCACGAGTACCTGGGATATGACGGCTATATCGCCGGGCCGTTAGAATTTAAGGAGTACCGCGAGCCGAACGGCAGCAGCCACCGGGTTCTCACCGGCGACTACACGGCGTGGGTTGGTCGCTGGGAGATCGGCGAACTGCCGGTGGGCCAGACTCTGCGTGAGCCAAAGGCGCTCTTTAAGAAGCTTGACGAGAAGGTGGTTGAGGAGGAACTGGCTCGGCTCGGGGCGTGAGGCAGATTGCAGATCGCAGATTACAGATTGCAGATTTGCCGCAACAGGATGCGGTGCATGTGTCCAAGCTGTCATGCTGGGTTGAAACATGCGTGAGGATTCCCTTACGTTTCATCCAGCGTCGAGAGTACCCGGTGAGCGCGCAGCGCCAACCAGAGCGCGAAATGTTCCTCCGAGTTGTCGAGATCCATCCCGCTAATTTCCTTGATCCGCTCAATCCGGTAGAGCAGAGTGTTGCGATGGACATGCAGCGACTCGGAGGTGGCGCGCAGGTTGCCAAGGTGGCTGAAATACGCCTCAAGCGTCTTCATCAGATCGGCGCGCTGGCGCGTATCATAATCAACCAACTTCGATAGCGTCTCGCGATAAAACGTCCAGAGTTCGGGTGTCTCGCGCAGACGTACGAGCAGCCGATAGACACCCAGATCGCTGAAGGCCAGCACGTGAGCGGTACCAAAGAGCTGGCGACCAAGGATGAGCGCCTGCTCGGCATCCTCCAAGGTGCGCCGCCACTCGCTGAGCGCGCCGACCTGCCCGCCAATTGCCACCGCGATCTCGGGGTAATCAACGGCCAGACGCTCACGCAACTGCTCGACGAGATCGCGTGGGCGGGATGAACCGCTGATCGGGATCATGGTCAGGATGCTGTTATCGCGACGCGAGATCGGCGCGTTGATCCCGCGACGGCTCAACTCGCTCTGCACGCTGCTGGCAATACGGCTGAGAACGTGGGGGCTGCCGTCGTCCAAGTTGAACAGGACGGCCATATGCGGCAGCGCAAGGCTATAGCCCAGCTCCTGGCCACGCTGGATGGCAGCGGCCATATCGGAGGGCGGGCCAGCGAGAATGTTTGAGAGGAAATCACCACGTAGGCGATCTTCGGCAGCCTGGACGGCCTGCTCTTTGGCGAACTCCAGGGCCAGGGCGGATGCGCCGCGCATCGCGGCCTCACGATCCCAGACATCGAGATCACTACCGGCGAGGGCCAGGTAGCCGGTGGGGTAGTCGCTCGGGCCAATCGGCTCAACCCAGATCTGCTGGTTGAGCAGGTTCGCCTCGCCCTTACCGCTTGGCCGGAGCGCCTGGAGCGCGATGCGGGCCGATCCCTTGCTGCGCTGGGTGCGCAGCTCGCCATTAGGGCTGTAGCAGGCCACACTCTGGCCCGTGCGCTCGGCGAGGGTGTCGAGCAAACCAGGAAGCCCGTGCCCCGACAGCGAGCGCTGGGTGAGCAGATCATAGAGCTGGGCACCACGGCGATCAAACTGCGCCTCGTAGTCGGTGATCAGGCGCGTAATCTCGCGCTCGACCTCGCGTAGATCGGCGCTGGCGGGAAGCTGCAGCAGCGGGAGGCGGGCTTCCTCGGCGGCGGCAACATCCTCAGCGGTAATTGATCCAAGTGCCACTATCCCGGCCACCGGCACGGGAGCCTCGGCCAGACGGCGCACCAGCACCGCGAGGCTCAGTCGTGAGTCCAGCGCCTGGGCAGCCTCAACCGAGAGCAAGGCGATCTCACCGCCGCGCAGTTCGGCGAAGGCCGGCAACGTGGCACGCAGCGTCGCAACCCAGGTTACCTGGCGACCCACACCCGCGATCCCTGCGGCAGTCATTGTCCCGAGCGGTAGCGCTAAGCGGAGAACGTCCCGCACAGTGACAGACGGCATCGTATCGCACCCGATGAAATTGCTTGGACACGAGAAGCATTATAGCACGGTATGCTTTGTCAGGGCATGAACAAAGCCGCTTGACAGGCTATGCCAAACGGTACTCAGGAGGCCATCGGTCAATGAGTGCCTAAAAGCGCCTTGTATCTGCAATCTACAATCTGCAATCTACAATCTGCAATAGAGAAAGGGTACCGCAATGCCTGAGCCTGAGGTATTCATCTTCCCAACGGCTGAAATGCTTGCTGTGGCTACCGCCCAGCGTATCGCCGACGTGGCTAATGCCGCCATCAGCGCACACGGCACATGCCTGCTGGCCCTCTGTGGTGGATCGCTGCCGCCGCACGTCTACCGCCTGCTGGCCACACCGCCGCTACGCAACCAGATGCCCTGGGGCAGCCTGAGCATTATCTGGGCCGACGAGCGTTACCTGCCCCTTGACCACCCCGACAGCAATTATCTCCTGGCCCGACAGACCCTGCTCGACCACGTGCCCATCCCTTCGGGGCGGATTTTCCCTGTACCCACCAACTATCCCGCCGCCGCGCAAGCCGCCGAAGTCTATTCCCACCAGTTACGTGCGCTGCTCGACAGGCACGCCGGACGGATTGATAGTGTGCTGCTGGGTATGGGGCCAGACGGCCACATCGCCTCGCTCTTCCCCGGTTATCCCGCCCTCGACGCTCCGCAGGATCAGCTCGCGATTGCCGTCACAGACGCGCCAAAACCGCCGCCCACCCGTATCAGCCTGACACCGGCGGCGCTCAACTGTGCCGCCGATGTCATCTTCCTGGTGGCGGGCGCGGATAAGGCCACCAAGGTGCGTGCCGCCCTGCGTGATCCCTACAACCCGCAGGTCAACCCTGCCCAGATTGTCCGCCCCCCCACCGGCCATGTGATTTGGATGCTTGACGCGGCAGCCGCATCCAGCCTGTAGGGGTTGCGCTCCTTACGGAAAAAGATCATCTGTCTCCTCCTCCACAGATCGCGGCGGCACCGGCGTAAATGTCGCCGCCGAAACCGGGCGTGAGCCACGTTGCATCGCCGTGTAAAGGGCATCATCGTAGGGTCGGGTACGGATCACCACCGGCATCGGCACCGCGTGGCCCAGCACCAGCGCCTGCTGCTTACTGTCGAGGGTCGCCAGCACGGCTCGCAGCCCGCTGCCCCCGCTTACCCCGGTAAACACCGCATCTATGTCCTTTTCGTCGTTGAGCAGAGCCGTGATCCGCGTGCCAAGCTGGCTCATCACCTCATTGTCAATTGAAGATGGACGCTGATCCACCACCAGCAACGTCACGCTGTACTTGCGCAGCTCGCGGGCGATAGTGCCGAAGATCGTCTGTTTCGCCGTGGCCGGATCAAGGAACTTGTGAGCCTCCTCAATGGTGATCATCAGCGGGTGCGGCTTATCGGCGTTATTTTTCGAGTGGATGAAATGCTCGGTCTGTTTCACCCAGCGTCGGTAGATCCGCCGGGTAATGATATTTGCGACCAACATGTAGGCCAGACTGTTGCTATTCTGTCCAAATTCCAGCACGACATGACGTTTGGCCGCCAGTGCCTCAATCATCCGATCCACTGTCGAAAAGTCGGCCTGATCTTGGATGAAGTTCAACCGCGTGATCTGGCCGAGCTTACGCTTCAGTGCGCCAATCGCCCCAGCGTGGGCACCCGTACTCTCGGCAAACTCCTGTATGCCCGTCGTATCCATATCCAGCAGTTCGCGTATCCAGCGATTCTTAAAGCGGTCATGCAGCAGGTACGAGGATTCTGTGGCCGTATCGCTCAGGTTCAGTTCCTGCCTGAGAGGAATCACATCCTCCACCTCGATCTGATCCAGACCGATGATCACATCGCCGTCGTAGTGTCCGCGCCGTGATGAATCCGGATCAAGCGTGTAGACCAGTACATCGCTGCCGAAGAGTTGGCGTAACCCCTTGACAAACGTCCCACCCTCAGATCGCGACTCCCAGCCGTACTCATTGTGCATATCAAAGATCAGGTTGGAGGCCACCCCTGCGTGGATGGTGCCGCAGAGCAGCAGCCGCGTCAGGAAACTCTTTCCCGTACCGCTCTTGCCAAAAATGCCGTTTGAGCGCTCCACCAGGCGCTCCAGGTTAATGCACACTGGCACGTCCATATCCAGCGGCTGGCCCACCTCAAAGTGTATGGCGTCCGCATCGCCAAACACCCGGCCAAAATCCTCTTCCTGGGCCTCGACAACCGGCGAGAAGTGGCGTGGGATCGTCTTCACCGGCAGCATCTGCTCCGAATGATCAGTCGGCAACATCAACTGCGGCTTCAGCTCAATCGTACCGTAGGTAGATGTACCGGCCAGCACCGCGTGGATAAAGTCGTCGCCGCTGGGCGGATCGATCAGCACCTTCTGGTTTGTTGCCTCCAGCACCACATCGGTGATCATCGAGAAGAACTCGTGCTTCTCGCCCTGGACAACCACAAACTTGCCGACGCGCATATCTTCGACGCTCTCACGAGCTTCTAGGCGCGCCGTGAGCCCCTCGCTGAGCGAGCCACTGATGATAACGCCGAGGCGAGTGCGCTGCTGCATGAGTCATCCTTCTGCTGCAAACAAGATAGCACAAATATACCATAAAATAAGCAACGCGCATTCATCTTGGTCTCATTGCTAGACACGGTTCAAGGATGTCTTACCGTTTACCCCCCTAGCCCCCCGCTTGCGGGGGGCTAGGGGGG
>CAIXLU010000688.1 GCA_903920315.1 uncultured Oscillochloris sp. | reverse complement strand
GTGGGTACCCGCCCAGCCTACGCCGATCCCGCCCACGCCGCCGAACCCGCTCCCCCCAATAGTGCCGCCGTCCAACGCCGGTGCGCCAATCCCCAACGACATCAACTGGCCGCCGCGCCCCGATTTCCATGAACTCACAGATACGGGCGGCAAGCGCGAGAGTGTTCTCGGGCGTATTACGTGGGCACGTGCCAATGGCGATTTTGTTACGATCACCAACGAATTTGCCAACAATATCATCACTATCAATATACCCCAACTGGCGAAAATTCCAGGCGGCGGCAACGGCAACATCCAGTTCCACAAGGTGGCGGCCAACCAGATGATTGCGCTATGGGCGGCGTGGGAGGCGAACGGTCTGCTGGACAGAGTATTGAGTTGGTCTGGCTCGTTCGTGCCACGCACTATCCGTAATAACCCGCGTGTACTGAGCAACCACGCCTACGGCACGGCTTTCGACATCAACGTGCCGTGGAACGGCATGCTGAAGAAGGCTGCTCTGGTGGGCGAGAAGGGCTCGGTGCGCGAGCTGGTGCCCCTAGCAAACCAGTTTGGCTTCTACTGGGGTGGTCACTGGAATTACGACGGTAAGGGTGGATCGGACGGGATGCACTTTGAGCTGGCCGTGGTGCGCTAATCTGAGGGTTCCGGAAATTCCTGTCGGGTCTGGTGATGACCTCCGTGTCCCACGATTCGGTAGCCAGTGGGCAGTGGACAGTGGGCAGTGGACAGTGGGCAGTGGACAGTGGGCAGTGGACAGTGGACAGTGGGCAGTGGACAGTGGACAGTGGACAGTGGACAGTGGACAGTGGGCAGTGGACAGTGGGCAGTGGCTGTCCACTGTCCACTGCCCACTGTCTACCGGTTCTCCGCGCTTTCTGTGCCTATCTTTGTTTGTGCTACCATATGTCGTGGGATGAGCTGTCTGGATGGAGGCGAGGATGGATCTGGTTATTCAGAATGTTGGCGTACCGGGCAGCGCCGGTGACAGTCGTGGCAGCGCACGGATTGCGCTCGTGGTGATCGGTGATGGTGTTCCCAGCGCGAATATTCTGCCGCATTACGCGATTGATCGGCTGGGGACGATCAGCCGTCTGGTGACTGAGGATCGCGCCGGGCGCGGCCTGGGTACGGCCACGTATCAGGGTTCCGCCCAGCGAATTGACGCTATCGCGGTGAGTGTGTTGCTACAGAAGCGGGATACGGCGGGTTATGACGGCCCGCTGCTGCGCTCGCTCGATGCCCTGCTCGCTGATCTGCTGGTGCGCAACCGCCTTGGGGCTGCGGAGATTGTCCGCATAAAGGCAGACTCCCATGGCGTCATGCAGGTGACGCCCTATGTCTCCCCGCTCGCCCCGCAGCCCGTGGGTGCCACCGTCGGTACCCCCGAAACCGCCTTGCCCCTTGGCACCGCCTTGCCCGTCGCGGACTCCGGCCTGCTCCTCGGCGGGGCTGCGCCCGCAGTGAACCCGAGCGACCTCTGGCGCTTTCTCTATGGCGAAACCTTTAAGCCACGCGGCGGGACGCTGCATTTTGAGTGGTCGTTCACGCTCTTTGCGGCGGCGAAAGGTCTGGGCGCACCCGTGGGGCCAAACCCGACGCCCATCACGGCGGCTGACGGCACGCGCTATAACTACCAGCCCTTCGCCCGCGACACCGTCTATAACATTGGCACAGACTACGCTAACGTGCGCCGCATGGGTGATCTGCTTGGCCCCGGCTCGGTCATTCCGGCCAGCGGCCCGGGCCGCGATATGCTGGCGGCCAGTTACCGCGCCGCCCTCGATGCGAGCGTGGCCCGTGGGGTGGCACTGGCAGGCAACCAAAACCTGAATCCCGGTTGGAAGTTCCACCAAGTGGCCCGAACTGCCGGTCTTGGCCCCGCACTCAGCGGCAATTACCTCACCACCGATAAGCGTTATGTTGTCCAGGTTTTTGCCAACGATACGCTCTTCACCCCGGCCTCGCAGCAGACCGGCTGCTCACGGCTTAGTCAGATCGGCGCGGATAACCCGGCCTATGGGCCAGTCTGGACGGAAACCTATAAGGTAGCCCCGGCTCCCTACGATCCGGCTTCGCCCTTCCAGCAACTGGCGGCGAAGTTGCACCTGGGCGCGCCGCTCAGCGCGGCCTACGACACGAGCTACAACGGGGCCGCGTACAGGGTGCAGGTCTTCGCCCTCGACACGCTCTACCAGGGGAGCGATGGGGTGATCCGACGTATGGGCGATCTGCCGTTGCCCACGGCGATCCGCTGGCCACCACCCAGCGCGAAGCCCGGTCGCCTGCCAATTAACGTTGGCCCACCAAAGGCGGGCGATCCGAACTGGCCACCGCCGCCGCCGTTCGACTTCCTGGCCGCGAAGGCTGGTGCGGTCGAGGCGGCTCTTGGCCATATCGAATGGACACGCGACCCGGCATCGGCAGACAAGGATGCGATCACGATCACGAATGGCTGGGACACCGAGAATCTGGTGGTCGTGGATATTCCGCAACTGCGTGCGTTTCGCACAGCGGGCTACGGGAAGCTGCGCTTCCACAAGAAGGTTGCCGCCCAGTTCCAGCAACTCTTTGCCGACTGGGAGGCCGCCGGGCTGATCTCGATGATTCTCAGCTTTGACGGAGCCTACACCCCGCGCACCATCCGCTCAACCGTACCCGGCCAAGTCACAAATATCTTGAGCAACCACGCCTACGGGACGGCATTCGACATCAACGCGGCAAAAAATCCCTTTACGGGCCAGCCCGCGCTGGTGGGGCAGCCCGGATCGCTGCGCGAGTTGGTGCCACTCGCCTACGCCAACGGGTTCTATTGGGGTGGCCACTTCACCTACAGCGGCGGCGGCCACGATGGAATGCACTTCGAATGGGCGGTTGCCTTGTGATTGCAGGCGTCATAAACACGCAGAGAGCAGCGTCCCGATCTGTATTACCATCGTCGGGACGCTGCTCTCTGCGTGACAGGGTTACTTATGCTCTACCGCGAAAGCGGTAGCTCTTTTACATCCAGCCCATAGCTCGCCATTCGGCGTAGCGTGCGCGCAGGCGCAGCCCAAGAGCCGGGGCGAACCGCTCGGCGCTGCTAACAAGCGCCTGTTCGCCGCTCTGTCCGGCAACGCGAGCCAGCGCGGCGATGGCGGCGGATTGGCTGAAGCGCACGTAATCTCCCATCCACTGGGTGATCCCCTTGACCCCCAGCACCTTCCAGGCAGCCAACAGAATGCCTGGGTTGTACCAGAGCATGCCCAGCAGCATCGGGTGGTAATCTATCCAGCGCATACGATCCTGGAAGAAGCGAGTCGCCTTCGCCACGCCCATATCGTGCAGCACACGCATGAAAATGTTCTGGAGCCGGTTCACATCATCGGCATGGTTCCACGGTTCCATAAAGCGGCTAAAGATCCAGTTCAGTGAGACGTTGGACTGGAAAGCGTTGATCGGCGCGAGCTGCTGCGGGTCGAGCAGGTTATGGCGCAGGGCATAATCGAGCAAGCCGGTAGTGCGAGATAGGTTGCGCACATGCGAGCCAAATCCGCAGAAGGTGAGCGGACTCTGCTGGGCGGCGGAGTCACCCACGGGCAGGACGCCACGCAGCAGGGGTGCTTCCACGGGCCGCAGGCTGTGGCGGGCCGGGATGTACCCGTAGACCGGCTTGACGTGGTGGAAATCCGGCCCGGCTCGCTTGTAGGTTGGCAGCAGAGTGAAGTACTGCTCGAACAGGTCGAACATCGAGTATTCCCGCGAGCTGTTGCGATGGATGGCCGAGTAGTAGAAGAAATAGACCGTCAGTTCGTCGCCTCGGCCAGGGAATCCCTCCCACATCATCTGCTCGCCATCCTGCGAGTCGCAGATGCTCACCAGGATGTCGCCCAGGGTTGGGTCGTACTCCTGGGGGCCATCGCCCTGAACAAAGCCACGGGCCACCGTGCCGACGGTGGGGCAGACCCCGGCGAAGGGTCGCCCGGCGTGGCGCAGCAAGGCTAGGGGCGAGGTGCTGCCCATCCCGTCCAGCAAGAGCCGGGCGTGGTAGCGTTCCGCAGCGCCGTCGGGGCCGAGCAGTTCCACCTCGACACCCTGGGCGCTGTCGGTGTGGGCGCGCACGGTGCGGAAGATCCGCCCGTTGAGGATAGTTCCGCCCGCCTGCTCCAGCTTGCGCCGCATCAGGCGCAGCAGCGCCCCCGCGTCCAATGCCACATTCAGTACTTCTGGCAGCCACAGGTCGGTGGAGGGTACATCGCTGTGCGACCAGCTATGGAAGCGCACCAGCCCATCGCGGTACTCGCGCATCACCACCGCGTCCAGTTCATCCCAACTTACGACGCCTGTCTCGACCAAGAGCGCCAGTTCCGCCCGACTGATGTTCCACTCGCGGTGCGCGCAGCCCACCTCGCTGCGGTCAAAGACCATCACCCGGCGCCCGTAGCACATCGCCATCACCGCCGCGTGGAGCAGGCCCAGCCCGCCACCCGCGTAGATCAGATCGAAGTGCGCCGTCTTCGGGATGCTCGATCCTTCGCCAAACGCCACCCCGCCCAACTCAGCAGGCTGCGCACCAGCGGCAATAACCTGATGAACCTGCGGATCGTAGGCGTCGCGCATAATCTGACCCCAACCGACCTCCAACCGAGAAACTCGCTCCAGATGGTCAATCGCGCCCATCGCCAGAAAATGCGCGACGGTCTGCGGGTAGCGTTCCCGAAGCTTCGCGATCAGCGCGGCCTGCGCCGGTGTGGCGTTACTGGCAAAGAGCAGCGGCTCATCATCCGCATCCTCGTCCTCAATGGCACCGGCTCCAGCAGTCGCCATCATCGGCACAGACACCGATGTCTGCTGCCTGCGCAGGACGGTCTCCAGGGACTCACGGCAGATCTCTACCCGCTTACGTATGGCGTTAGAGATCTGCCATTGCCGCCAAGGCCATGCCAGGCCCGGACTATCAACCTCAATCTTCAGTTCAAGGTGCGTGGAAATGATCGCGTCGTACAGGGTGACTGACAGACTGGCCCGTGAACCTTGCCCCGTGGCCGGTGATGCCTCCCAGTGCAGCGACTCCTCGGTTCCGTTCGCCCGCACATCCACCCGATAGAGATCCTCGCCGTGACGCCAGAACGTGCCAGATACCTCCCAGCCGCCCGGCAGATCGAACCACAACGTCGGATTGTTCAGCAGATCCGCCACCTGCGCACGGGGCGCGGGCAGCTCAAGGTAGGCTTGGTAATGTGTCTTCATTCCTACAATCCAGTAATGCCGCTGCCACCCTTGCCTGCCCGGCGGATGCGCTCGATGCGACCCCAGTTCGGCTTCGCGGGCGTGCGGCCCGGTACAATCCCTTGGGAGACAAGTTTTGCGGTGCTGTGCCAGCTCGTGTCCTCCTCGGACGTATCAACCTGGGCATCACTATAATGTATGGATGTGACGCTCACAATTGCCGCAATAGCGGCGGCAACCTCGTCGGCGGTTGGGTCGGCGATACCGGGCGCGGTGATGATCTGGATCTGCGAGTGTGTGTTCATAGAATTAATGTACTCGTAACAGTCGGCTTGTCATCGTTTCCTGGGCACGTAGCTCCAGGGCGGCGTCAAGCGGGGCGATGGCCGTATGGGGGCCGTAGCGGCGGTGCAAGGCCAGACGAATCAGGTGATCGGTGAGTTGCGGGTTTTTTGGCAGCAGCGAGCCGTGCAGGTAGCAGCCGATAGTGTTGCGGTAGATTGCGCCGCCCCAGCCATCCTCGCCATTGTCGCCGTGGCCCGCGAGGACGCGCCCCAGGCTGCGCACCCCCGTCCCGTGGTAGGTGCGTCCGCTGTGGTTCTCGAAGCCCACGAGCTTAACAACCGACGGCCAGCCATCGCCTTCGATCTGCATGGTGTCGGTCGTCGCAAGATCGGCCTCCACCACACTATTACCAATCAGGCGCTGGCTCCCACCAACGGTGTGGACATCGAGGGCACCCAGGCCGGGCAGTCGTTCGCCGCTGTGGGTGAGGAAGGAATGGCCCAGGAGTTGGTAGCCGCCGCAGATCGCCAGCAGCACCAACCCGTCGTCAATCGCGGCGCGCAGCCCTGGCCCATGGCGATCCAGCAAGTCGCGGGCAATCAGCGCCTGCCCGCTGTCCTGCCCGCCACCGAAGAAGGCGAGGTCAAACCCGGCCCAATCCACCTCGTCCCCCGGCTCCACCGGAGTCACCTCCAGCTCAATCCCGCGCCACAGGCAGCGCTGGCGCAGGGCGATCACATTGCCACGGTCACCGTAGCAATTCATCTCGGCAGGGTAAAGGTGGGCGAGTTTCAGGTGAGAAGTTTCTGGCATGCGTTTTTAGGCACTAGACGAAGGTGTCATGTGTCAGGTTTAGGGACGTGGAAACTTTTAAGTATCCCGGTACCTGTCATGCTGAGCGCAGCGAAGCATCTTTCCCGGCTTCCTGACAGACCCTTCGCTTCGCTCAGGGTGACATGGTGATCGCGATGGGACGATTAAAAATCCCCGCTTCCCTTACAGTTCGTAGTGGGCGCTTCAGCGCCAAGAGGCTGAAGCCGCTACGACGAACTGTCACGCTGACACCTGACACCTTGTCATCGTGAAAAGATCTACGCTCGGATGCTATAGTCGCCTACGGCCACCCAGTGATACGTCGTTAGCTCCCTCAGACCCATTGGCCCACGGGCATGTAGTTTCTGGGTGCTGACGGCAACCTCCGCCCCCAGGCCGAACTGTGCCCCGTCATTGAATCGCGTTGAGGCGTTCACAAAGACCGCCGCGCTGTCTACTTCGAGCACAAAACGCTCGGCTGCTGCCGCGTCCTCAGTGAGGATGGCGTCGCTGTGAGTGCCGTATTCTGCAATATGGTCGAGTGCCTGATCGAGTCCGTCCACCACGCGCACCGACAAGATCAGGGCCATAAACTCGGTGCCAAAATCCTCCGGTTTGGCCAACACAATCCGCCAGCCAGCGGCTCCCGGCGCATCGGCCAGAATACCGAGCGATTCCGCATCACAGCGTAGCTCAACTCCAGACGCGCAGAGCGATGCGGCGACCATCGGTAGCAGGGCTGGGGCTACCTCGCGCTGCACCAGCAGGGTGTCGAGGGTGTTGCAGACGCTCGGGCGCTGCACCTTTGCGTTATGGATGAGCGGCACCGCCTTGGCCAGGTTCGCCGTGGCGTCGGCGTAGATGTGGCAAACTCCCATGCCTCCGGTAATCACCGGGATAGTGGCGGTTTCTAGGCAGAATCGGTGCAGGCTGCTGCCGCCACGCGGGATGATCATATCAACATAACGATCCAGGCGCAGCAGCCCGCGCACCAGATCGCGGTCAGGGTCGGTGATGCTCTGCACCGCAGCGGAGGGCAATCCCTGCGACTGGAGGGCCGCGCCGATGGCGGTGGTGATCGCGGCCACGCTGCGGGCGATGTCGCGGCCACCACGCAGAATGGTGGCGTTGCCCGTTTTCACGCAGAGAGCCGCAATATCCACCGTGACATTGGGCCGGGCCTCGTAGATCACGCCGATAACACCGATAGGCGTGCGCCGCTTGTGCAGGCGCAAACCGTTTGGCAGATCGGCTGCATCGAATACCTCGCCCACCGGGTCGGGCAAGTTCGCGACATTGCGCGTATCAGCGGCGATCACCGCCAGCCTCGCCGGAGTCAGCAGCATGCGGTCAATCAGGGCGGGGTTGGTATCGGCGGCACGTGCGGCGGCCACATCCTCGGCGTTAGCGGCCAGGATCTCGTCCTGATGCTCGGTCAGCGCAGCAGCAATTGCCAGGAGGGCGGCATCCTTCTCGGCCCGGCCCAAGCGGGCTAGATGTCGCGCTGCTGCCTTGGCCTGTTGGCCAATCTGGTTCAGATCCGTGCTGGTCATCGCTCCTCCTCATGTTTTCGGCGCAGCCTCTCCTGCGTGCGTGCCCGCTCCTCCGCCACCATCTCGCGGGCGCGGCGCATTTTGTCGTTCATCTCGCCACCCTGGTAGGCCCGCGTCAGTGTCAGCAGACTGATTCCAATCAGCATCGCCCCGATCATGCTCGTAACCATGTTTGCCTGCCCGCCCAGGCCAAAGGCAGACATGCCGTTGCCAATAGCGAACATGACAAAGGCCGCTGCCCCCAGGCCGAAGGCGCGGCGGCGCGATGAATGAGTGGGCACCCGGCTGGCCTGCACCATCAGTATGACGACCACCACAAGCGCGGCGAGCGTCCGAATAAGAAATTGGCTCACGTCGTTTTCCTCGTGTTGATCTACCTCTGCCTCCCAATTGTACCATCAGACAAGATTCATAGGTACTTGACCGTTTGTCGCCGCTCAGCCCTCACCCCCCAGCCCCCTCTCCCAGAACGGAAGAGGGGGAGCTGAACGCTCTCTGATGCGGAAATCTTCCCTCGTTCCCTAACATGTCTGGTTCGTCGTCAGCTTGCAGCGGTTAAAGAGCAGGTCGTGAATCTTTGTGAATACCTGTCCGGGTACTTCAATAAATTGGTAATAGAGCATACGATCCCAGATCAGCCCGAGGCGAAATCCCTCCGCCCTGCGAATGATTGTCCACTGGGCGATCAGTCCCACGTTCCAATAAATTAGCAGGAGCGCGATGATCAGCAGGGGCCAGACACCCACACGTGGGCGCAGGTACTCAACAAGAACTGCCAGACCAAGCACGATGATCGGCGTACACTCAATCAGTCGCCGAAAGCCAAATGAGCCGCTGAGATGCCATGTGGTGCCAAACGCGCCGTTAATGTAGGTCTGAGCGATGAAGGCGGCCAGACCCATCCCGGCCAGGGCGAGATCGCGGCGACCAAGCCAGATCAGGCCAATCAGCCCGATTGCCAGCACCGGACTCCAGAGGAAAGCTCCGTGGGCCGGGTCAATTAAGGTATCAAAAAAGTGGGGGCTGGCCCAGTTGAGTTTACCGGCCACGGTAGATGCGGGGCCGGGGCGACCGTTGAGGATCTGGTACGCGAGCAACTGCGGGGTGATCGTCAGCAGCAGGGTGCCAAGAAATACCTGATGGCGCAGCAGCAGCCACCAGGCTCCCAGCCAATCCCGCCCGCGCAGCTTCCTCCCATACTCTCCTATCGCCTCCAGGCCCGGTATGATCAGGAAGAGTCCCAGTTGCTCGCGGGTTGTGAGCATCAGGCCACCGATGATGCCGAGCAGCACCCAGGTGCCTACTCCCCGCTCGCGATCTCGCCCGCGCATCCACACCGTGAGGAAGAGCGCAAAGAGGAAGAAGCCATTCGCGTGCGACCAGGGCATCGCAATGTAGGTATAGAACACCAACGGCGAGGCCAGAAATACCGTCAGGGTCGCCAGGGTCGCGGCAAAATCGCCCGCGTAGCGGCGCGCCAGACGATAGGTGAGCTGGAGTCCGGTCAGGCTATAGAGCGCCGACAGTGCGCAGACGGCGACAATATAGGGTCTGCTATAGCCATCCCGTGGGATGGTAGCGCCAAACGCATTGGCGATCACCACACCAAGATCGGCCAGAGCAAACCCCGGCGCCCACAGGATCGCCGATCCCACCGGAGCCACGTTGCGCAGCAGGCCAGTGACGGGATTCGGGTTTGCCGCATCCGTGCGCAGCAGGGCGTTGGCCACAGCCTCATCGCCGAAGCGACGGCCCTCCTCGGCGAAGTGGATATACTCGTTGCGAAAATCCAGGTCGTGATCAAAGTAGACGGAGCGCAGGTAGGCGTAATACTGCACCTCATCGCTCAGGGCTACACGGGGCAAACTGATCGGTATCAGGATCAGGAAGACTCCCAAAATCACCCACGGCCCGATCATACGGCCAGCAAGGCCGACCAACAAGCGACCCCAGACACCAGGGCTTTGCCCGGACGTGTCTGGGGCCGTCGGTTCAGAGATCATAGAGGTTTTATCGTCTCACGAACGGCAGATTAACCTTCGGCTCCGTTATCGCGCTCAGGTTTAGCGTCGTTGATATGACACCTGAGGTGGGGTTGCCCGCACCGTCAAGGAAGCGTGCGTAGATCGTGTAGTCCCCCGCAGTCCGATCGGCAGACGGTATCCCGGTGGCCATGCTCCAGTTGCTGATCGTAAACGACTTATCCGTACCGGGTACAGCCACGGGAGTCCAGATCAGGTTGGTGTCGGTACTCGGATTCGTCACCGGGGTGCGGCTATTTGCCAACCAGACGCCCCAGAATCCACGGCCCGGATAGCCTCCCGTATCCGTTACAGTGATGTTCGAGAACTGAAGCGAGGAAAGAATCGTATCGCTCAGGTTCGCTGTGGCGCTCACCGTTCCGGGCGAGGCAACATCCAGAACCGGCGGAGTTATGTCATAGGTCAGAACCTGGCTGTAATTCTGGCTATTGCCGACCTTATCGGTGAGGTTCACCGTCACCGTATTACTGCCTGCTACGAGGGTCCCAGGGAAGGGCATCACACTCGCGAAGGAATTGTTACTCACGGTGACCGTGATCGGCGTACTCGAAGTGAACGCCAACTCCTTCAGGCCACTACACTCATTAATTCCGTAAGCCTCCACATAGACCAACGGATCACGAGTGTAGGTAGGATCGCCATCACTCGCACCATTACCGGAGCCGAGATTGACCTGCCGCAGGTGAGGGTTGGTGATTCTGACCGCTGCTGTCACTCCGGTATCAAGAACCACATCGTCAAACTGTGCCAGCCCTGTCACCTGAGTTGCTGTCCGCACCTGCGTGTAGAGCCGCACAGGGAGACATGTGGCGGTACTCGACACCGTACTGGGGATAGCAATGGTCAACGTGGTTGTGGGAGAAAATGTCTGCCAACCCGCCGTGCCAACCGAGTTGTACTCCGTATCGGTGGGTTCGCTACCCCAGCGCCAGCGAAT
>CAIXLU010000687.1 GCA_903920315.1 uncultured Oscillochloris sp. | reverse complement strand
GGCCTGCCTGAGGCCGCGCAGGCGGCCTTCGCAATTGATAGCCTGCCCGTTTACGGGCCGGGCGCGTGGCCCTGGGGATAACCGCTCAGTGCGTGCGCCGGTCTCGCTACCGCAACACGTATTCGCTGATGGTTCGATTGAAGGTGACTATATCGAAGCCGCCCCGAATCTCGAAACGAACCTTCCCGACTGCGCTGATGTAGATCTCCAGTTCGCAATCGCGATCCAGCACCCCCGAGGTTTCGACGGAGAAGGTTTGGATCTTGCTGTAGGGGATGGAGGTATAGTCAACCTTCGCTCCCATCATCCCCTGGACGTTTGCCGCGATGATACGCTTGTTGGTGAACACCACCTGGTCACGGATGGTCTTGAAGACGGCAAGTATCTCCTCGCCGGGAATAAGGAACTTGCGGATCGGGTCGAGTGCATGCTCAACGGGGATAGGGCTGAGTTTGAAGATAGAGTTGCTGTTGAAGTCAATCATCGTCGTTGTACTCCTCCGTAAGTAGCTTAGTTGCCTTTGTATGAGGCTGCGATACAGATACGGTAACCCCTCGCTCGCGTCTTAGTACTAGATTTTGGTGCGAAACACCCCTTGCGATCCTCAGACCAACCAGCCTCTCGCCCTCAGCGAGCAGATCATGCTCACCCGCGCCCTGGGTGTTCCGACTCATGCGGCTCATGCGCTACAATGGCTGGAAACCAAGTAAACCGTGCGGTGATCACCGCAGACGAACAGGATGTGTGGCGGCGTATGGATGAAGATCCGGTGAAGCAGACGATGACACTACTAGGGGAGACGCTGTTCGGGCCACGCGCCCAGATCCGCGCCCTGATCGCACAGTGCGGACTTGCCCAGGTACAGGAGTGGATCGCTCGCGCCCGCGAGATCGAGGATGCCGGGGGCATGCTCATGAAGGACGGTCAGGGTGAGCGGCGGCGCACCTTCGGTGGGGTGTTTTTCGTGGTGGCGAAGGAGGCGATCACTGACCCGGAGCAACGGCGGGAGATCTTCGTGTTGGCTGACACGCAACGACACCGGCGAAAGAAGAGGAACGTGAAGGCGTCGCCCACAGCGGGGCCACCGGGGGAACGCTGGGAGAATCGGGGAGAGTGGATTAAATCGATGGTGAGGGGAGAGGCAACCACGGTGAAAGTAACGATTGTGGGCAGACCAGGCAATCCCGTCGAGCGGCAGAGTTTCACGCTGGTGCGGATGATCCAGACCCCGAAGTTGGACAGTTTGCCGAAGGGGCTTCCGATCCCGGCGCAGGCACCGGCGACGTCCTATGTCCTGTACATTGGGAGCAAGCAATGGCGGAAGGTCGCGGAGGCCATTCGCAATCCCGAAGACGTGCTGATCTGCGAGGGAGTGCAGTTCTGGGATGCACAGTATCAGGTGCTGACAGTTTTCTGCACCACCTGCACGACGAGACTGCTCCAGAAGGCGCAGCGCCCCACGCCGCCGCCGCCACCGCCCGCCTCGTAGTCCCACCGACATTCGTGTGACAGTCGCAGCCGCGCCCGAGCAATCCATTGATGAAAGATCATCGCAATAGATTCAGATGAGCGATGCTTTGCCCCTACGGGGACGGTGAGGATAGTGGGGACGGTAGGAGCGGAGGAGATTGTAGAGGACGTGCGATGAATAAAGGGCGGCTGGAAGCCTTCAGCACATATCTTTACCCACATCTTTTTTACCGCAGTACAATGCGGTTTATCGGCTCATTCGGGCGGGCGTCTGACGGTTGCATGAGATTATCCTTTCTCAGCGACATATGCAGCCGAGTTGGGCTGTCGTGCCCGTGTGCGCCGGCCCCCGACCTCCTGCCCCCCGCCTCCTGCCTCCCCTACAGCAGCGGCCAGAGCGGAGCAAGAGCCAGTTCAGAGGCGCGGGCCAGCCACGAGCGCCGCGCCCACTCCTCAGGCCGAATCTCCACCGCATTGGTTAGATCACACATGAAGATCGCCTCCATCGCCTCGGCCACCTTAGGACTAAACAACTCCACATTGATCTCGTAGTTCCCGGCTAGGCTGAGCCGATCAATATTTGCTGTTCCCACCATTGACCAGACCGAGTCAACGGTGGCTGCCTTGGCGTGGATCATAGCCCCCTGGTAGCCGAAGATCCGCACGCCACTGCGCAGACAGAGGTCGAAAGAATGGCGGGCCAGCCAGTCGGCGATCACGTGGTTGCTCTCCCAGGGCACCAGCACACGCACATCCACCCCACGGCGGGCCGCACGCCTAAGCGCCTGGAGAATGGCCTCGTCGGGGATGAAATATGCCTGAGTCATAAAGATGTGCTTCTGGGACTGCTCAATCGCTTCGATGTAGATTGAGCGGATGGGGAAGATCATCTGGCGCGGATCGTTGCGGTAGGCGCGCAACTCGGACGACCATGAGCGACGCGGCAGAGCGAGGATCGGCAGATGTGAGTAGCGGTTGGCATTCCAAAAGTCTACAAAGGCGCTGGTGATGTCGTCCACCTCGGGGCCGACGAGACGCAGGTGCGTATCGCGCCAGTGGGTGCGATAGAATTCGCCAATGTTGTAGCCGCCCACAAAGCCAACCTCGCCGTCTACCACCAGGATTTTGCGGTGATCACGCCCGTAACGCCGGAAGTCGAAGGCGTGCCAGGGGCGACGCCAGGCTCGGTACGGTAGCACGTGCAGTTCGGGGGGAAACTGGAAGAAAGAGCGCGGGACAACAATATTGGCGAAGGTGTCGTAGATCAGGTAGACAGACACGCCCGCACGGGCCTTGCGGATCAGCGTCTGCTTGAATCGCTCGCCAAGTTCGTCGCCCTTCCAGATATACGTCTCCAGGTAGATTGTCTCGCGGGCAGACTCGATGGCCGCGAGCATCGCGGCAAAGAGTTCGCGTCCCGCGCTGTAAACCTGTACCTCCGTACTGGCAACGATAACGGGTGGGGGGTGGAAGAAGGGGAAGCCCTCGGGGGGGATGCGGCGGCGACGCATTTTGGACTCAATCAGCAGCACGCTGACGATGAGCAACTGGATGGTGAACACAGTGCCCAGGCTGATCGGGACGATATGCCAGAACACGAGATCCAATAGCTCATCCTTGAATTATTGTAGATTGCAGATTGCAGATTGCAGATTAACACGCGGATGAAGCGCCCACTACGAACTGTCAATCTGCAATCGGCAATTACTCGGCCAGCCGCTCGTTGAGCCAGCCCTGGATGAGCAAGAGTCCCTCCATGCTGATGGTATGGCCGATGGGGTACTCCTGGTAGGTGTAGCACGTGGCCACTGGTGCCAGGAAGTCGCGGGTGCGGCGGGCAGTCGCCACGGGGATTACATCATCCTCGGTGCCGTGGATCTGGAGGATGGGCAGATCGGCGGCGGCGACGGGCAGGGGGCCACTCATGCTGTCGGGATCGAGGTAGCCGCTAACCGGGATGATCCCGGCGAGCTGGCCGGGGATATGGGCAGCCAAGGCTAGACTCATAATCGCGCCCTGGCTGAAGCCCAGCACGTAGGTGCGCTGTGGGTTTGTGCCAAGGCGACCGGGCAGATCGGCCACCAGCGCACTCAGAATATCGCGGGCACGAGAGCGGGTGGTTGGGTCGGGAATAAGATTGCCAGGGACGCCGCCGAGATGGTACCAGGCGAAGCCCATGCCCAAGTCGAGGACTCCGCGTGCGCTAACGATATGCAGGCGCGGATCGAGGTAGTCGCCAAGATCGAACAGGTCGTGTTCATTGCTGCCGTAGCCGTGCAGCATGATCAACAGGGGCGGCGGGCCATCGGATGCGGCGCGGGGCTTACGCTCAATAGTGTGTATGGTTGTCATATGATTGTGGATTGTGGATTGTGGATTGTGGATTGTGGATTGTGGATTGTGGATTGTGGATTATGAATTGTGGACTGATGCCGGGTGTAATCCACAATCCACAATCCACAATCCACAATGGTCAGGGTATCACCAGTTCCTGCCCGATACGCAGGGCGTCACCTTGGGCCGGGGTCATGTCGTTAGCCTTGAGCAGCACCGGAATTGACACACCAAACTTTTCAGCGATACTGCGCAGGCTATCGCCGTCCTCCACCGCATAGCGGCGAGTGCCCGTGGGCGGCTCGGGTGTAGCGGTGGGCGGCTCAGGTGTGGCCGTCGGTGGCTCGGGCGTAAGCGTTGGCATCTCCGTGGGCGGAGGAGTGCTGGTCGCGGTGGCCGTCACTGATGGGCGCGGAGTAAGAGTAGGCAGCACCACCGGCGGGGTGGCAGGCAGATCAACGGGCGCATCACTGATGTGGACATCGGCGGGCAGGGCAAAGCTGATGCCAGGGCGGGTGCCGGGCAGCAACAGGCTGACGTCGCCGATACGCAGCATGCCGACATCACTGCGCGAGAGAATCAGCACGCTGGTGATAGCGACGCCAAAAAGTATCGTTGCCGCAAAAGCGACACCGCGCACGCCGATGCGGGTACCAAACAGACGCAAGGCGACCGCACCAAGGATTGGTAGCAGCAGGGCTGTGGCTAACAATAGGTAGACGAGTGGCTCAGGCATAGCGCGGGCATTGTACCATAGCGTCGCACGAGTGCCATGTCGGCGGACATCGTCGGCTGGGCCGTCTCTCTGCATGTGACGTACAATTACTGTACACGTCGAATCAGCTTGCCCGCGAAGGTGTCGCGTTCGTGCGCACGCACAGACGGCCACCGTGAGGATATGGTGTGATGACAAGCCGCTCACCGCTTTTTCTCGGTATTGACCTTGGTACATCGCTGCTCAAGCTCCAAGCTATTGACCAGACCGGGCGCTCGGTGGCCGAGGCTAGTGTCCCGCTCGACTTGTCAATCCCGCAGCCTGGCTGGGCAGAGCAAGCGCCTGATCGCTGGTGGGATGCCTGTATCCGGGCCTGCCAGTCGCTCTTTGCGGGCGGCGCACTTGAGCCAGAGCAGGTGGCGGCGATTGGGTTCTCCGGCCAGATGCACGGTGCTGTCTTCCTAGACGCCGAGGGCGAGGTGCTGCGCCCCTGCCTGATCTGGGCCGATGGACGCACCGTCGAGCAGGTTGCTCAGATTGAGGCTCGTATTCCCAGGACAGAGCTGATCGGCATCACCGGAAACGCCGCAAATACCAGCTTTACGGCGGCTAAGGTGCTGTGGGTGCGCCAACACGAGCCAGAGATCTACGCCCGCACCCGCCAGATCCTCCTGCCCAAAGACTATCTGCGCTTCCGGCTGACCGGGCATCTGGCAAGCGATGTCTCGGATGCCTCGGCGACCCTGCTCTTTGACCTGGCAACACGGGACTGGTCGCCGACACTGCTGCACGCGCTGGGGATTGACGCCGGACTGCTGCCGCCCGTGTATGAATCGACAGCGATAGCGGGAAAAATCAGCGTGGAGGCAGCCAGGGCCACCGGCTTGGTCGCGGGGACGCCTGTGGTTACTGGGGGCGGCGACGCCGAGTGTTCGGCCTTTGGGCTTGGCCTGGCGAGCGGACGAGATCAGACGCTGCTCTGCTCAATCGGCACCTCCGCCCAGGTCTTTACGGTCACGGAACGCCCGGTGATTGACCCGGCAGGCCGCATCCACAGCCTCTGCCACGTCGTGCCGGGCCGCTGGCACGTGATGGGGGCGATCCTGGCGGGCGGAGTCTCGCTGCGCTGGCTGCGCGATCTGCTCACTCCTCCTGGTACCGACAGACTGCCCTCCTACGCGACCCTAACGACGGAGGCTGCGCAGGCGGGTGTGGGAGCCGCTGGCCTGACCTTCCTGCCCTACCTGCTCGGCGAGCGCACGCCGTATATGGATCCCGACGCACGCGGGGTATTCTTCGGATTGCGCCTCGATCATGGCCGGGCGCACATGATCCGCGCCGTGATGGAGGGGGTTGTGCTGGCCCTGCGCGACGGGCTGGAGGTATTTCGCGAGCTAGGGATTGTGTCGGCAGAGGTGCGGGCAGTGGGTGGCGGCGCGCAGAGCGAACTATGGCTCCAGATCCAGCGCGATATCTTCAACCTGCCGATCCGGCGCAGCCTCACCGATCACGGCGCAGCCTACGGAGCGGCCCTGCTGGCCGGTTTGGGCGCGGGGGCGTTTGCAACGCCCGAAGATGCGGTGGCGGGGATGCCCCTGGTGGAACCTTCCCCGCCCGATTCC
>CAIXLU010000686.1 GCA_903920315.1 uncultured Oscillochloris sp. | reverse complement strand
CCTTTTACCTGCCGAAGGATTCCTCGGCAGAACCAGCAAGGCTCAGTTGGAAACGTGCAGCAAACCGGGTCCACGGGTGCATTGCCCCGAATTGTGCCTTCGCACACGGACAGTATCGCACACGAACGTGGTGCCCCACGACGCTGCAAGCGGCGCGGAGGCGAACACCTACCAGGGATAGAGGCCGCACAAGCCTCATTCCTCCCACCCGTAAACGGGCGGGTTTCCTGAGGCTACTTCTATGAAGCTCAAGATTCAGCCTCGCCATTTCCGCTGCCGTGACGGTGACCCCGGTCACGTAGGTGGGGGGAACCAGATGCGCCTGAACCACCAGCCCGGTTTGGGTGGCCGTGGTGGCAATATAGTGGGCGACCAGTGCAAAGGAGCGGAGGGGACACCCTGCCCATGTCTTGCTGATCTCGCTGAACAGACGATGCTCAATCGGGTTCCATTTCGAGGCACCGGTGGGGTAGTGACAGACGGTCACCGTCAGGCCCAAACCATCGGCCACCTGCACCTGAAGTTGGTGCGTCCAGACACGGGAACGCGCGCTATTACTGCCACCACTATCCGCTTCAATCAGCAGGTGTGTGGCGTGGGGATAGCGTTCATGCAACTCCGTTCCTCTCCAAAGACGCTGGGTGACTACCTGAGGGCATCGCTCTGCATCGGCCCCTTCAGGTGCTCGGCACGCAGGCCCACCTCGGCTCGTGGCTTGACGTTTTGGCCATCTCCCGTACGCTTGGGGCATGCAGATCCCGGACACCAACTTGGATGCCATCCCTGACCCCGCGACGCGCTAGCTTGTGGGGCAGTTGCTGAACCTCATCGAGACGCTGGTTGCCGAGAATGCGGCCCAGCGCATCGAGATCCAGCAGCAGCGCGATGAACTGGCACGTCTGAAGGGTGCCTCGGCCAGGCTCGAGATCACGCCCCCCGTGCCGCCGGTCGCGACGAACCACTCCTCGGAAGCGGAGCGCCAGCCGCCCACCCCGCGCAGGAAGCCCAAAGCGGCGAAAAACGCGAACCCTGACCGTGACCGTGACCCGTAAGCAACGCTGCGTGGTCGCCCCGGAGACCCTTCCGCCAGACGCTACGCGCAGCGGCATGCGCCCCGGCCTAACCCAGCGATTTTGGAGAGGATACTTGCCTGACGGTAGCATCTACCCTGATGCGCTGATCTGCTCTGGCGCTCTCCCCGCCGAGCTTGGTTGCGCTTCGTGGGGAAGATCCTGGGTGCGACGATTCGCTATCAGGCCGGGTGGTGGTGGATTAGCATCCAGGTCGAGGTTGATCACACGCCGCCAATACACACCGGCCCGGCCATTGGTGTTGATCTGGGCATTACATCATTGGCCGTCACGGCCGACATCACCCTGGAGCGCCTCCAGACGCTGAAGCGGTTCCTGAAAGATATCCACGGGTTTGAACCAGTCGATCTGGTAGCTGAACTGGAAGCCCACCAACTGAAAAGAGACGAAGTTCCGCTTCCCGGCGTGCCGAATCGAGAAACCGGTGCGGCGGTTGGACTGCGGCAGCAGTGTTTCCCAGAATGCCTTGAACGAGATGACTTCTCCGGTCATACTCCCTCGTGAGCTTCAGCCTACGGTTCCTGTCGAAGCAGGAGCTTCTCGAAATGCGTCCTGCGGAACAGACGCAGCACGAATCGCTGTGATGGCGGGAAGGCGGCGAGGCCCGTCTGGGTATCGACTCGCTCGATCTGATCGATCACATATGCCTGCCCACGGTGGATGACCGTACCGCCGCCGGCGGCCACCATATTCTTGTACCAGTCCACATCGTGCCCGTAGGTCAGCTCGATCATGAAGCCGCCGCAGATCGGGGCAACAATCAGCGGGGTCTCGTAGGTCTTCCCGCTGCGCCGCCCGACGTGCCGGATCAGGCTGAATGGCCCGATGGATGATCGGGCAAGCCGGCGGGTCAGCGGGTTCAGGGTATGCTTGATCAGGGTGAGCCATGCTTTGCGGATGCGCGGTGGAAGGTTCATATGTGTTCCTGGGAGTCGTCAGCACGGCGGCAGCCTCGCCCACCTCAATGCCGAAAGTGGACGAAGATCCGCCCGAAGTTCTGGTCGTCCTTCTCAAGCCGGTGGTAGAGCGCACGAATATGCCCCTGGTTGAGAAAGCGCAGGACGCGCTTCTTGAGCTGCCCGCTGCCCTTGCCCGGAATAATCTCGACCAGGGCGATGCGTTTATCAACCGCATCTTGGATAATCCGATTCAGTCGCGCATCAATCTGGTCGCTGCGGTTATAGAACTCGTGCAGATCGAGAACCAGCTTTGCCATATTCGTTGCCTACTATTCCTTATGCGTGGCGGTCTCGGCCCAGAGGGACTCAGTCACAGGCATCATTTTCATCCTTCGGCGGCTTCGCGATAAGGCCGATCTTCACGAGTGTTTACCCTTCAGGGCGGGAAGCCCAGCAGCTTTAGCGCTGGATAGCAGTGCTGCTGCCAAGCGAAGGCGAGCACCGTCTGCACGAGCGCACGCCCGATTACCCGCCCGCGCATGGTGCGTAAGGGATCGGGGTGATCGCTTGGAGTTGGCATATTCGCCTCCTTATGACGCGGTAAACTGCGCTCACGGTATTGCGGATACCAGGATCGCGTAGATATCTGGCGGGACGTTGTGGCTGGCGGACTGCATCAGCAGGAGCTCAATCCCTCGGGTCACATCCTCATACACCGTCGTGGTGCCGCTATGCTCGATGCGGATGATGTCGTGGTAGACGCGAATCGTCAGTGTATCGCGCTGCTGCTGATCGTCGATCATACGCACGATGAAACCGCGATAGCCGAGTCCATCGAAGGTGGTCGCCGGGATGCTCCGTAGTGGCAACGGTGCGAGGTCATCCTGGAGCGCCTGGATATCGTTCGGCGCGAGCTGCCAGGTCGGGTTCGGCCTCCCCGAGAATAGGTCGGCCTCCACCGACAGGGATGATCCGCTCAGCACAACCGACGAAGCGGGTGTCTTCAGCGCGAACAGGGTGCCGATGGTACCGACCGCGATAAGCAGCCCGACCACCAGCGTTATCGTGATAATGCGTTGCGACTGGTTTGTCATGCCTGCCCTCGTCAGCGCGTAACCAACGACCCGATGAGAAAGGCCAGCAGGCCCAGGGAGCCGCTCAGGTAGAGCCCGCGCATCGCGCGGCGGCCCGCACCGGGCGTCTGGCTGCGCAAGAGCCGAATCACAAAGAAGCTGATGGTGGCCAGTCCGAGTATCGCCGTGAGGAGCCCTAGCGCCATCACCTCGGCGGGCGTGAGGATGCCAGCGGGCAGGGGCCGCTGCGGCGCATTGATCTGATCCACCTCCATGCGGTTGCATCGATATTCTCTCCACGCCTCTAGGCACGTCATAGACACGTGAGATTTGCGGTCATTCTATTCCTGGCAGCCGCAACTGGTCGTCTGGCCGTGCCGGGCGCGCGGGCGCGGGGATATGGATAACCTCCGCACCGAGGTGTTCAGCCAGAAATGTCGCAGCAACGCTACGATGGCAGCGCTGCGGGTCGGCGCAGCCGCAGAGCAGCGCGACCGGCCCGCGATCCAGCAGCGCCGCGATCGGCTGCAGCGCACGCTCCGGGTCGTTCAGCGCGACCGGGCCGCCGGTGAAGGCATTGCGGTTGCCCAGAGATGGCAGATGCACATAGGCCGACCCCATCAGGGCGGCCAGCGCCTCCTTACGCCACTGCGGCGACTTCGAGGTCGGCGCGATGCGCACATCAACCAGGGTGGCGCCCAGTGTCAGCACATGATCGCGCAGCGCGGTCGGTGCCCAGCCCGCATAGCCGATCGTGTAGATGCGTGGCGTCATCCGAGCGATTCCCCGTCAGATGGCTCCGTCCCAGAGCGCCGTTTGCTCGGGGGCGTCAGTTCTTTGATTGTCCGCCCGACCGCCGAGTCGGAGATCATGGTCTCCAGCCGTCTCTGGCGCGTCTCCGCCTGCTTTGCGCTCATCACCCAGCGGATCGCCGCCTGCCGATACGAGGGCGGGCGGGCGGTGAAAAAGGCCCACGCGGACTCGTTGGCCCGGAATTGTGCTTCAGACGCCGCATCAAACGTCGCTTCGTGACGCTGCTCATAGGAGTAGACGGCCGTGCGCTCAGGGCGGCGCGCATCAAAGGCCCGCATCCCGGCGGGCCGTATGCGCCCCTCGGCGGTGAGCACCGCGACCCGCGCGACATTGACGGCGCTCCAGGTGCTATCGGGCTTGCGCGGCGTGAAACGGATGCGGTTGAGGGTCGCCGGGGCGTAGCCCTCGCGCAGCATCCAGCGCTTGAAGCCCTCGACGAGGTTCCAGGTGAACCCGGCCCAGGCCGCCGGATCCTCCGCCAGCGTGCCGACAGCGACGCCGACATCGGCCAGATAGAGCACGCAGCGGGTGAGATCCTGGTCGTGGGCGCAGCGGGTGTGGGGCGCGAGCAGTCGGCGGTACTCGGCAAAGCGCGCCGACGACGCGGTGCGGTCGGCCGCAGCGGCGGCCTGGCTGAGCGCCGTAGCGCTGCCCTGGTCGAGAACCATCGCTGCGGTCGGTGCTTGCACCTTCGCCGCTAGTACAGATTCCCGGAAGTCTATACCGGATTTGCTTATCGTGTCTGCCCGTGCGATTCGGGTTCCGGTGGCCGGGTTCCGGCGACCGGCCACCGGAACCCGGCCACCGAATCCACACGGGCGGGACACATCCACAACCCGGTACGAACTTCCAGAAAGCTGTACTAGTGCCAACTCCCCCTCGGCGTGCTCGCTCATGATGCCCCTCCACGCAGCGATCACCAGAACATGTGTTGCTAGTATACACCAGTTTGGGAGGGGCGAATGGACTCGTATAACAAAAGATTATGCGAGTCTTTTGACCCGCGAGGCCGTGGTCGGCAGGGTTGACGCGATCCGCGACTTCCCAGTATCCTGATGCATACGTGTATCCTCACTGAAACGCTCTTCGTCGACAACAAGGCGCGCAACACGCTGGCCGCAGCGGCGCTCGGCATCCCCAGCATCGTCTTTCAGCACTCAGCTCAGGCCATCGCCGCGATCCAGGATCATCTGGAAGCAGGGTAGAAGGTATGCGAGACAAGGAAGCCGACCAAGGCCGACGATACCCCTCATTCGATCGTTCCGCGCCGATAGGTCTGCGAGCGGGCGTGGGTCGCATTGGCCCGAATGCGCCACTCGGTGGGGGTGAAGTGCGAGTCGCGGAGCCACGCGAAAGCCAGGTGATCCCCTGCCGGCGGGAGGGTGAGGATATCCACGTCGGGGGCAAATGGGTAGACCGCCTGCTCGCCGCTGATGGCGACCATGAAATACGCTCCGCCCCGCTGCTGGCGCGTGCGTGATACCGGGAGGAAGACCGGGCCTGCCCAGGTCTCCCTGGCATGGGCCGCCGGTGGGCGCGACTGCCCCATCTGCGCCCGCAGCACCGCCTGGCTGCGATAGCGCACCTCCATCTGCGGCGCCGTCGTATCCACTGCAACGTCGCGATGGAGGTAGGGCGTCTGGAAGAGCGCCCGCTCGGCCCAGGCCAGAATGGGCGAGGAGTTGCAGGCGTAGGCCAGATAGAAGCTGTCGGCCTGCGTCGGATCGGCACCCGTGGTGGTCGCGACGGTCACAATCAGCTCGCGGAAGCGCAGCCCCTGCCATGCCAGGTCGGTGGCGCTGATGATCACATGGGCGGCACCGCTGGTTGTCGCCGGCTGGATCCCCAGCGACTGGAGCCAGGTCTGCCAGCACGCACGGTCGACCGTGCCGTAGATGGCCACCTCGCGCACGTTGGGGATCTGGGCGGTATAGCGGATACGGTCGGGAGGCGTGAACGGGCGCATGGTCGATCTCCTGATTCAGCAGCATCGTTTCCTGATGACGATTGGGATTCCGACACCGCTCCCATGCGGCGCTCAGGGCAACTCCACCAGCCAGCACTGGATCTGCTCGGGGGTAAGGTTCCCGCCACACAGCACCGTCGCCACCCGCTGGCCGGCGAAGCGCGCCGGCTGCTCCAGCAGCGCGGCGACTCCTACCGCACCCGAGGGCTCGACCACCAGGCCCAAGTGCTGGTGCAGCAGGCGCATCCCCTGCACCAACGACTCATCGCGCACCTGCACCACGTCGTCGACCGTGCCCTGCATGTCGGCGAGTACCTCCGGGATGGGCACGCGCACCGCGATACCGTCGGCGATGGTCTGGGCTTGCGCGGTGCTGACCGCCCGACCGGCCCGCCAGGACTCGGCCATGGCCGGGGCTCCAGCCGCCACTACCCCGATCACCTGGATCTGTGGCGCGTGGGCCTTCACCCAGCGCCCCACCCCGGTCAGCAGTGCGCCGTTGCCCAGCGCGACCAGGATCGCGTCGAGCGGCTCCGGCCAGCCCAGCAGCTCCAGCCCGATCGTGCCGGCCCCCTCACCGGTTTCGGGGGCCAGGCTGTCCTCGACCAGGCGGGCGTCGGTCTCCTCGGCCACCCGTCGGGCCTCCGCCTTGGCTGCATCGAAGTCATCGCCGTGCAGGTGCACCTCGGCCCCCAGGGCGCGCATGCGCGCCAGCTTGAGCGGGTTGGCGTGGACGCTGGCGTAGATGATCACGTGAATCCCACGCGCCCGGCCGGCGTAGGCCATCGCCTGGCCAAGGTTGCCCGCACTGGCGCAGATCACGCTGCTGCCGACGGGCATCTGGGCAAGCAGGTAGGAGGCACCCCGGCCCTTGAACGAGCGGATGGGATTGACCGTCTCGACCTTGACCACCAACTGGCAGCCGAGGATCGGCTCCAGTGCCTCGGCGCGAAACTGTGGGGTGTGCAGGAAGACTGGGTCGATCATCGTCATCGCCGCAGCGATGTGGTCGAGTGAGAGACGGTGCGGCATGGGGCAGATCCTTTGTGCAGATCAGGGGCGATCCCGACGGCTGAGTCGCCCGCTTTCGTTACACCGATGCGTAGCCCAGGACCGTCCGCAGGCGCTGGAGCAGTGGGTGGGTGATGATCTCGCACAATGCTAAGTACCTCTGGGTGCCCCAAGAGACGTGGCTTCCCATTGGTTACGCCTAAAACAACGGGTAAATCGCCGGTGTGATCCATATGATTGTGGGATGTGTAGATTATTGGTGGCAACTTGCCGCCAATATTACGGAGATAAGACAGCGCAATACCTGCTCCGCAATCAATCAGCATGTACGGGTAACCATCAACAAGCAACGCAAATCCTGTGCTAGGGATCCCTTATTAGCACATACGAAGCGCCTTTTCCTACTCCCAAACAAACAAGATCAATGGTCGTCACGGCTATTCTCCCTCACTAAGGGTTTTGTCGGCAACCGCGAGTAAATTCTGCAAGTATAGTACACTTTCGCGCTCGCTCCAAGCTGATGCCCATATAGGTGTGGCGGCGCGGGTACTGCTTCCCGCCGTCGCGCTTGACTCAGTACCAGAGGCTGCTGCTGCGCGTGGCGTTGAGGAAGACCAGCAGGTGCTCGTGGTGGTACGGGACAATCGCCTCGTAAATGGTTCGTCGCAGCGCCTCGTCAGGAATCTCGCCGCTCGCCGTCGTAACCTCGAAGACCACCACTCCAGACAACTCGGCAATTGGGGTGCGGGTCACGCTGATGCCCTGCTCGTCCCAGGTTGTCGCTGCCAGTCCACGGGGCGACCGGTTCCAGCCCAGCGCATTGACAAAGAGGCCGCGTAGGTCGAAGGACTGGAGCTTCTCGCGAGTCTGGGTCACGTTCAGCGTCGTCATGCCGAAACTCCTGGTCATGCAAAGGAAGAATGGCAATACCGCAGAAGTCACCCTGTGCGGCGACACCCGCCGGGGGCTGAGGCCGGGGGCTAAAGCCCCCCGGCTAGGTCTACGACGGCCGCTGAAGCGGCCTCAGACAGGCCGCTTCAGCGGCCGTTGCAGACCTAGCCCGCCCGTTTACGGGCCGGGCGCTTGGGCTGGCAGGGTGACTTCTGCGGTACTGCGAAGAATGCATCAGCGGGCGAACAGGCCGAGCGAGCAGATGATCTGTGGCTCGCGGGTCTCCGTCTCCTCCTGCATCAGGCAGAGCTGGTCCTCATCGCGCAGGGCCAGCACCAGTTGCACCAGGTCATCGTCGCTGGCCCCGCTGCGGAGCAGGCGGTTCAACGGAAGCGCGCCCCCGAGGGCCGGCCTAGCCCGCCGCCGACCGTGCGCTCCTCGGTGGCAATCAGCTCCACCCCTTGCTGTACCAGCGTATGGTACTCGCGCAGCGGCACTTCGGGCGGGATGAGCGCGATCACCCCATCGCCGTAGGTCTGGAAGAACCAGGCCAGGTCGGCGCGGTCGATACCGCAAGCGGGTGCCGCGCGCTGTACGACGCCCTCGCCCGCTCCGCGTGGCGCATCTGGCTCGACGTGGGCAACAAGCGCGACTGGGGCACCGTCCTGCTCGGCACCGCCACCGAGGCCCGACAATGGTTTCAGAGGGGCCGAGTTTACTTTACCGTTTCGTCATGGCCCTCACCCCCAGCCCCCTCGCCCGCCGTGGCGGGCGGGGGGGGGTATTTGCGTTGATGACGCGATATTCCCCCCCTCACCCGCCCGCGGGAGAGGGGCTGGGGGTGAGGGCTGTTCGGCGGCATACTGTCATGTACCTACGAACCTTGTCTAAGCCACGTGGCCGCAGGGTGCCGCCCCTCCCAGACGGTCGGCCCGAAGCGCAGCCCGCCAGGGACGAACGCGAACAGCGCCAGGGTCGGCGGTGCTGGCGGAGCGGTACGCCCGACTGGCGACCCAGATGACCGATACAACGGCGCGTCTGGCGGCAGAGATCGCGGCGGCAGGCCCGGCGGCCTCTGAGCCACGCGCCGGGTGGTCTTTTGGCCGCATGCATCGGTGACGGCATAGGGGCTAGCGCATCAGGGGCGGCATCTGGTCGGCCCAAGGGCGGGCGCACTCCAGTTGACCGGCCAACTGAAAGAGCGTCGCCTCGTCGCCATAGCGCGCGACAAAGTGCATGCCAATTGGTAGCCCATCGGCGCTCCAGTGGAGCGGCACCGACATCGCGGGCTGTCCGGTGAGGTTAAAGAGCGGCGTGTAGGGCATAACGTCGAAGAGTCTCGTAGCCATCGGCCCGGCGAGGTTCAGCGCCTGGCCCAGCCAGCCTGCGCCCAGCCGGTTGATAACGTGCAACGCCAGAGTCTCGACTAGCGTAGGTTTAAAGTAGCCAATGGGCAGCGGCGGCTGGGCCAGGGTTGGGGTTAGCAGCAGATCGTAGCGGGTGAAGAAACGCCCGACATCGCGTGCCGTTCGCTGGAACAGTCGCCACGCGGCGACATAGACCGCCGTGCGGGAGGCCGCACCGAGCAACCCCAGGGCGTAACTCGCCGCCTCAAAGTCGTCCGAGTGCGGGCGTCGCCCGGTGAGCCGCGCCGTCTCAAGAATGTCGGCACGCACCTCGCCCGCCACCACCATCATCATCGCCTGCGCACAGGCGTCACCATCAACCGGCGGCGCATCCTCAACGACGTCATGGCCCAGATCTTCAAGTATGCGCGCCGTCGCCCGCAGGCCGACCCGACACTCCGCATGGACGGTGTGACCAAAGAATGGCTGGTCGGTGAACGCGATACGTAGGCGGCCCGGCTCAACGGTCACGTCCTCACGGAAGGGCCGGGCCGGGGCGGGGGCCGCGTAGGGTGCCCCCACGTCGAGTCCCGCCGTCGCGTCTAGCATCGCTGCACTGTCGCGTACCGAGCGGGTGATCACATGTTCAACCCCCATGCCGCGCCACATCTCGCCCAGGTCGGGGCCAAACGGAGTGCGCCCGCGTGAGACCTTCATCCCAAAGAGGCCGCAACACGCGGCGGGCATGCGGATCGATCCAGCCCCGTCAGTCGCGCTGGCAATCGGCACCATCCGCGCCGCCACCGCCGCCGCCGAACCCCCACTTGATCCCGACGGTGAGCGGCTTAGATCCCACGGGTTGCGGGTGGGGCCGAAGGTCTCCGGCTCGGTGGCGGGCTGCAAGGCAAACTCGGGTGTGTTGGTCTTGCCGATAATAATCGCGCCAGATTCCTTCCAGCGACGCACCATCTCGCTGTCGTGCTCGCAGGGGATGTGACGCAACATGCGGTTGCCGTTACTGGTCGGGATGCCCGCGTAGGTGGCCCAGAAATCCTTGAGCAGCATCGGTACGCCGATGAAGGGACCGTCGGGCAGGGGATTGCGGGCGGCGGTGCGGGCTTGCTCGAACATGGGCACGACGACGGCGTTCAGCAATGGATTATATGCCGCAATGCGTGCGAGAGCTGACTCGATGAGTTCAAGCGGTGTGACCTGGCGGGCGCGTACGAGATCAGCGAGTCCGATTCCGTCGTAGCGTGGATAGTCAGAAAAAGAGGACATAGGTACCTCGTTACTGCGTGATGCGCTGATATCCGAAATGCACACGATGAGAGGTCGTCCTTCTCACCACATCTTCATTACTCCAGCTTGGTGATCGGGTTGCGATGATTGCGGATCTGCACCATCACGCTCTTCCCCATATATTCGTGAGAAAACTATAGTGGCTAGGAATATTGACGAGTAACGACGTTCGGCGTATGCTAGACTTTCGCTAACGCACTGATCCAGAGGACGTCATTCATGAGCGACAGCCGACAATATCCGACCATCATTCTCGCGGGATCTGACCCGACATGGATGTTCGATATGCAGCAGCATCTGCGTACCGTCGTTGGCTGGGACTACGATCTGTTGCTTACCTTCTCGGTTCGTCAGGCCATGCGCTATGTGACAGAGCGCCAGGTGTGCCTTCTGATCACCGAGGCAACCTTCATGCGCCGCACCGAGGGTAGCGGTGCCGATCTGATCCGGCGCGTCCGCGAGTACGCCGCCACGATTCAGGTGCTGATGATCCATGATGGAACCGTGCCAACGTCTCCCGATATTGCTTACGCCCTGGAGCGTAAGGCATCCTCTGAGCAGACTCTCTCGATCCTCAGTTCTATCTTCACATCACACGCACTGGGGCAATCGGCAGATCTCTCCTCGCCGCGTTAGACAACTGTGAGACTTGCGCATAACACCCAATGAAAATGGCCGCTGGTGTCCGGCTATCGGCTATCAGCTATCGGCTATTCCCTATGAACCTCCTTCCTATTTTTATGTGAGTTGATTATGTCAACCGAGACCATCATTGCGGCGGAGCAGCAGTTCACTTCTGGGCTCTACCCAAAACGCCCGGTCACCATTGTGCGTGGCGAGGGTGCCCGGCTCTACGATGCCGAAGGGCGTATGTTTATTGATTGCGTGGGTGGCCAGGGTGCGGCGAACCTCGGCTACTGCCACCCCGCCGTGGTGGCCGCCGTGCAATCCCAGGTCACTCGGCTGATGAGCTGCCCTGAGATTTTTTACAACGACGAACGGGCCGCCTACCTCCAGGAATTGGCGGCAGCGTTGCCCTTCCCGGCGCGGATTTTTCTCTGCAACAGCGGAGCCGAGGCCGTTGAGGCCGGACTCAAGTTCGCTCGCTTGCTCAGTGGTCGCACGCAGATCATCGCTACAAAGCGTGCCTTTCATGGGCGCACGATGGGCGCGCTCAGCGCCACCTGGGAACCCAAGTACCGCGAGCCTTTCCTGCCTCTGGTACCCGATTTCACCCACGTACCCTACGGCGACGCCAAGGATCTGGCCGAGGCGGTAAGTGAGCAGACCGCAGCAGTGCTGCTGGAGCCGGTACAGGGCGAGGGTGGCGTGCGTCCGGCCCCGACAGGCTACCTGGAGGCTGCCCGCCGGATTTGTGATGAGCGCGGTGCCCTGCTACTGCTCGACGAGGTACAGACAGGTTTTGGGCGCACGGGCCGACTCTTCGCCTGTGAACATAGCGGCGTTGTCCCCGACATCCTCATCCTGGCCAAGAGCATTGCTGCGGGACTGCCTATGGGCGCGGTGGCCATTCACGCTCGCCACGGTGCCCTACCCGGCGGAGCCCACGGCACCACCTTTGGCGGAAACCCGCTGCTCTGCGCCGCTGCCCGCGCCACCCTGCGTACCTACATTCAAGATGACATCCCGGGCCAGGCTGCGGAGAAGGGCGCATGGCTGATCGAGCGACTCACCGCCCTCAAACTGCCCGTTGTCCGCGAGGTGCGCGGCCTCGGCCTGCTCGTCGGCCTGGAACTGAAGAATCGCGTCCAGCCTTACCTCACTGCCCTGATGGATCGTGGCGTCCTGGCCCTGCCCGCTGGCCCCACCGTCCTGCGCCTGCTTCCGCCCCTGGTGATCTCCTACGAAGATCTGGAAACGGTGGTTGATACAATCAGGGATGTATTGAATCCACCAGCACACAACGCGCATGCATAAAATCGGTGTCATTGACCTGGGATCAAATACAACGCGCCTGATCGTGATAAGCTACGAATTAGGAAGTTGCTTCCGGCTCACCGATGAGGTCAGCGAGACGGTGCGCCTCGCCGAGGGCGTGGGCGATGGTCGCATGCTCCAGGCGCGGCCCATCCACCGCGCTGTCGAGGCGCTCTCGATGTTCGAGCGTTTCTGTCGCAATACTGGGGTCGAGCAGATCATTGCCGTTGGCACCAGCGCCATCCGCGAGGCCAAAAATCAGGAGGCGTTCTGGAAGGCATTACATCGGGCCACGAACATTGATCTGCGCATTATCAGCGCCGAGGAGGAGGCGTACTTCGGCTATCTTGGCACGATCAACGCCCTGGCGATCAGCGATGGGTATATTTTTGATACCGGCGGAGGCTCGACCCAGGTCTGTGCCGTACGCAACCGACGGCTCTTGCGCAGTTTTTCGGCCCAGGCCGGTGTGCTGCGCTTCACCGAACGTTATGTTACGTCCGACCCGATCAGCAAGAGCGATATGCGCAACCTGCGCGATGGTGTCCGCCGCGCCTTCGCCGATCTTACCTGGGTACGCGCCGGGGCCGGACTTCAGCTCGCCGGTATGGGCGGCACTCTGCGCACTCTGGCTCGCATTGACCAGAAGCAGCGGAACTATCCCCTTGACCGACTCCACGGCTACGTCCTCTCACGCGCCGCCGTCACAGGCATGGTCGAACAGTTGGCCGGACGCAGCCGCCGTGAGCGTGAGTCGATCCCCGGCCTCAAGTCCGACCGCGCTGATGTCACCTTGGCCGGCGCGGTCATTGTTGACCAAATGATGGAGCAGGGCGGGTTTAACGAGTTGCTGGTGAGCGGCCAGGGCGTCCGCGAGGGACTCTTCTACCAGCACTTCCTGAGCCCTGCCGACCCGCCGATCTTCCCGAATCAGCGAGCGTTTAGCGTGATGAGTCTGGCTCATCTCCACGACTATGAGCAGAACCACTGCACGAGGGTGGCGGAACTCTGCCTTTCGATGTTCGACCAGCTTGCCCCGCTGCACCTCTACGGAGCCTGGGAGCGCGAACTGCTCGGCTACGCCGCCATCATCCACGACATCGGCGTGCAGGTGGGCTACTACGACCACCATAAGCACTCGTCCTACCTCGTGTTTAACGCCACCCTGCTCGGATTCTCCCACCGCGAGATCGTCATCCTGGCCAGCTTGGTGCGTAATCATCGTAAGGGTCAAGCCGACCTGTCGGAGTTCACCCAAATCCTCCAACCCGACGATGAACTGCGCATTGCTCGCCTGAGCTCAATCCTACGCATCGCTGAATACTTGGAGCGGAGCAAGAGTCAGGTGGTGCGCTCCATCCGCGTCAATCCTGCCGAAGACCCGCTCCGCATCATCGTCCACGCTGATGGCGATCCCAGCGTGGAGATCTGGGACGCCAACCGCCGCGCTGGCCTGATGAAAAAGGCGTTCGGTCGTCCCGTCGAGATTGTTGCCGCACGGTAGGGGTGACGCGTGCGAGAACAGGGTTCCGGGGGT
>CAIXLU010000685.1 GCA_903920315.1 uncultured Oscillochloris sp. | reverse complement strand
TCCGGCTGCACCCGTGCCCCCTCGGTACACGAGACCACCCGGGGCGCAGCGAGCAGGAAGTTGATGTAATCGAGATCCGTCACCTTGGGTTCGTTCATGGTCTCATCCTACCGCAGGTGATGCCAACTGCGTAAGTCCTATCGCAGACCAAGAGCCCGCGACTTCAATCGCTGGGCGACCGAGTATGGGAGGAGCAAGGTTATGGTATGATTCACTGACGCGCTGCCCAACCCACCGATGTGAAAATAGCCGATAGCCGATAGCCGGGTATCAGTGGTCATTTTCATTGGGTGTTGTGCGCACATCGCATGACTCTCTGATGAAAGAATCTTCCCTGCTATGGACGAGCTAGAGTTTCTTACCTCACTGCTGAACATCCCTTCGCTCTCGGGGCAAGAGGAGGCGGCAGCGACATTTCTGGTTGAGCAGATGCGCGGGTTTGGCTGGGAGACGTTTGTAGATCCGGCTGGTAACGCGGTGGGACACCTGGGCGAATCCGGCCCGCTGGTGGTGCTGCTCGGCCATATTGATACTGTACCTGGCGTCGTGCCGGTGCGTGTCGAGGATGGCAAGCTCTACGGGCGTGGGTCGGTGGATGCCAAAGGCCCCTTCGCCACCTTTGTGATGGCGGCCCGCCGTGCTCAGCTCGCCGGGCGTCTGCGATGCCGCCTTGCCCTGGTTGGGGCCACCGAGGAGGAGGCTGCCAGTTCTAAGGGCGCACACTACGCCAAGGGCCAGTATGCCCCGCAGTTCTGCGTGATTGGCGAGCCTAGCGGCTGGGATCGGATCACCTTGGGCTACAAGGGACGCCTGCTGGCCTACTACCGCCATCAACAGCCCTCTGCCCACAGCGCCGGTGAACTGCGCGCCGCTCCCGAGCTTATGGCCGATTTTTGGGCCGCTGTACAGGCTCGCTGCATCGCCCACAACACCGGGCGTGATAAACTCTTCGATCAGATTATCCCCTCTCTGCGCCATGTGGCCAGCGGCGGCGACGGCATGGCCGACTGGGCCGAGGCCACCGTGGGCCTGCGTCTTCCCGAAGATGTGGATCCAGACACCCTGGCCGAGGAGTTGGTTGCTATGGCATCCCCCGCCGAGTTGCGTACCGAGGGCGGCTGTCCGGCCTTCCGCAGCCCGCGCACGACCCCGCTCGCCGGAGCCTTCGTACGCGCCATCCGCGCCCAGAGTGGCCAACCCGCCTTTCTCCACAAGACAGGCACCGCCGACATGAACGTGGTCGGTCCGGCCTGGGCCTGCCCAATTGTCGCCTATGGCCCCGGCGACTCGCGGCTTGACCACACCCCTAATGAGCATGTCGAGGTGGACGAATACCATAAAGCGATCACCATCCTCGCCGACGTGCTGGCGCAGATCGCCTAATGTATGGCAGTTGGAGGTTTTCATGTCCACTCTGGGCCAGATCGCCATCCGTCGTGGGGCATCCCTCCTCATCATCGTGATGTTGCTCAGCCTCTGGGCCTCGTCCGCACTCAGCCAGACTCCCGCGCAGCCCCAGACAATGCCCGGTCGTCTCCAAGTCTTCCTCGCCGGGAGCGGCAACGAGGGCCATCGTGTGCCTGCCAAGTACGGGCCACATGCCATCAATTCTGGCAATCACGCATCGCTGGCGGCATTCCAGCCGGCGACAATCAACGTGACCTACACCGGGTTTAGCGCCCCGGCCCAGGCTGCTTTCGCCTACGCCGTCACCATCTGGTCGCAGCAGATCAGCTCGCCAGTGCCAATTGAGGTTACCGCCAATTGGACCGCGCTTGGGCCAAGTGTGCTTGGCTCGGCGGGGGCAACTGATTGGATTAGTGACTTCGCCGGTGCCCCGATGAAGAGTACCTGGTATCAGATTGGCCTTGCAAATAAGCTTGCGGGTAAGGATCTGTACCCGACCAGTTCCGACATCAATGCAAACTTCAACAGCACGTTCGGTAATTGGTATTTTGGTACGGACGGAAATACCCCAGTGGGCCAATACGACTTTGTCTCGGTCGTTCTCCACGAACTTGCCCACGGCATCGGAGTTTCTGGCTTGGCCAGCATTGATGCTACAGGTAGCGGTAGCCTGGGATTTCCTACTGGATTACCCGCTATCTACGACCGTTACACCACGGACAGTGTCGGCAAGGCTCTCGCGAGCTATGCCAACCCATCAGTCGCCCTGGGTACTGCCCTTAAAACAAGCCCTGTCTACTTTACCGGCCCCAACGCGCGTGCGGCGAACGGCAACGCAGATGTGCGGCTGTACGCGCC
>CAIXLU010000684.1 GCA_903920315.1 uncultured Oscillochloris sp. | reverse complement strand
TGGCCGGCCACGGGAACCCGGAACCCGGCCACCGTATTTTAGATTGTCTCACCCGCGCAGGACACTGCGCTGAAAAAGGCTCAGGGCCAGCCAGATGCCGAGGACGGCGAAGAGCAGCACAACGGCAAAGCTGAGATAGAGGGGAATGGTCGGATCAGCACCAAAGGCCATAGCCCGCACCGCGTCAATCACGTAGGTGGTGGGATTGAGCAACACGATCACCCGCATCCAGCCCGGCAGCACGCTGAGGGGGTAGAGTGCGTTTGAGGCAAAGAGCAGCGGCAGGTTGAAGAGGAAGATCATGCCGTGGTAGCCGCCAATCGAGCGCGATACGGCAGCTACGGCCAGGGCCAGACCGCTGAATCCGATGG
This sequence comes from uncultured Oscillochloris sp., assembly GCA_903920315.1. GTDB lineage: Bacteria > Chloroflexota > Chloroflexia > Chloroflexales > Chloroflexaceae > Oscillochloris. The sequence goes on along the minus strand of CAIXLU010000684.1, from coordinate 4,065 downwards.
CGAAAAGGGCCAGCAATAGCATCGCAATAAGCCAACCCAGAGGGTTCACCGCGAGGCGCGCACCCATAAGCGTGCCAACCACCAGCATAATCGTCGCCTGGATCAGCGCCTTTGTCGCAGTGCTGGTGGCATTCCCGAGCAGGATGCTCAGGCGAGGAATGGGTGCGGCCAAGTACTCCTTCGTAATCCCACGCAGCCGCTCATCAAGCAGCACCATTCCGCCGCCGACTGCGCCGCCAAGGGCGCTCAACGCGATGATGCCGGGCAGGATGTAGGACATATAGTCGTTCCCGCCTACATTCCCCACCATCCCGCGCATACCCACCCCAAACAGTACCACCCACAACACCGATTGAAGCGCCAGACCGAAGAGTTCCCCGACGCTGTGCCAAAACTTGGTCATGTGCTTCGACCAAATTACGTAGGTTGCGTACATCACATCACCCCTTTAGGCATGTTTCAGATTGCAGATTTTAGATTGCAGATTTACCGCAACAGGACGCGATGCATGTATCCAAACTGTCAAGCTGATTTGAAACATGCCTTAATCTCTGAGCGCCCGACCTGTATAGTGCAAAAATACATCGCCCAGGCTTGGCCGCGCTACCGTGACATCTTCGACCTGATAGCCGTTGCCGCTGCTTGCTCCCAGAATCTCCACCAACCGACGGCTGCCGCTATCTACGTAAACCGAGATGTTACTGCTATCGCTGTCGGACTCGACCCGCTCAACAAACGGCATCGCGGTGATCGTCGCGACAAAGTGACGAGAGTCGCCATCGCCGCGCACGCGGATCACGTCGGCTCCGAGTTGCGCCACCAGATCAGCGGGTGTGCCTTGCGCCACCAGCTTGCCGTGGTCAACAATCCCTACCTGACTGGCTAGAGCTTCCGCTTCCTCCATGTAGTGCGTTGTCAGCAGCAACGTCAGCCCCTGCTGGCGGTTCAGATCACGGATATAGCTCCAGATACCGGCGCGGTTTTGCGGATCGAGACCCTGAGTCGGCTCATCGAGAAAGAGGACGGTTGGATCCGTCATCAGACCACGGGCCAGCTCCAGGCGACGCTTCATGCCGCCCGAGTAGGTCTTCACGATGCGGTCAATCGCCTCGCCGAGCTGCACAAGATCAACCAAATCCGCGATCCGCTTGCGCCGAAGTTCGCCGCTCTGCCGATAGAGTCGGCCATGAATATCAAGAACCTGCCGCCCCGTCAGATCCTGATCAAGAACAATATCCTGGAAGGTCACACCGATCCGACGGCGCACCTGCTCGGCCTGACGCAACACATCGCAGCCAGCCACCCGCGCCTCGCCAGAGGTTGGCCGCACGAGGGTTGTCAGCATATTGATCGTCGTCGTCTTCCCCGCACCGTTTGGCCCGAGCATCGCGTAGATTGTGCCAGAGGCTACCTGAAGATCAATTCCATCAACCGCCGTCAGATCACCGTAGCGCTTCACGAGGCTGCGAGCCTCGATAGCCAGTTCACTCATCTCTAATCCTCATTCGTGTCGCGCAGGAGGGTCATCGGGTGCGACATGATGTGCAATCTTAAGGGGCGAAGGCGTAGAGCGAGCGGCGATCATCTGGTCAACCCAGGTGATCTCCGCGTCAAGGTGGAGCAGATGATGCTCAATCACCGCCGTGTGCGAGATCGGCAGTCTCGCGTGCAGCACCTCAAGGCGGGCGCGATGGGATTGGATCGCCTCGCGTCGGGCATTAAGCAGGCGCAGACTCTCCTCCGCTGCAAGGTGGTGCTCAAAAATCGCGCCAATATCCTCAGCGTAGACTGGAGGCACGTAGGTTGATAAGTTCTGCCGAAGCAAATCCTGAAAATGCACCTCGCCCGCCGGAGTAATTCGGTAGACCCGCCGCTCAGGCCGATTGCCCTCACGCTCAACCTCCTCGGCCACATACCCGTCACGACAGAGCTTATCGAGCAGGTAGTACGCGGTTGACCGCTTTAGGTCAACACAAAAATTCATCTGCTGATCGATAAACTCGTTCAGTTGATAGCCGTGCATCTCCTGGGCACGTAAGAGGCCAAGCAGCAGTAGATGGCGATCAATGCTCATACGCACACTTTCCTCAGTTGAATAATCAGAACTGAGTATATCTCTAGGCTATTGTCTTGTCAAACTGTCATGCTGCCTCCTCACCCCTCACCCCTCACCCCTCACCCCTCACCCCTTGCCTCCTGCCTTCTTTGTTCCAGCGCAACGATCACCAGCGCCCGGTACGCTATGATACCGGCAGTGACATCCGTGTGAAGGGGAGTACCGATCAATGTTTTGCTACCAGTGCCAGGAGACGACGAAGAACGACGGGTGCGTTATCCGTGGAATCTGCGGGAAGGACGAGCAGGTCGCTAACCTGCAGGACTACCTGCTCTACGCGCTGAAGGGTCTTGCGGCGGTGGGCGTGCGCGCCCAGGAAAGTGCCGTGACCGACCCGCAGACCGATATATTCTTGGCCCAAGCTCTCTTCGCCACACTGACAAACGTCAACTTCGACCCGAAGCGGATCTACGACCTGACCGTGGAAGCCTTCGCTCGCCGCAATGCTCTGCGCGCCCGCGTTCACGCCACCCGCCAGGCCAACGGGACGAAGTGCGCAAGTCCGCTGCCTGCAGCCTCCACCTGTTCGGCTGAAGGCAATAGTGATGTCTACGCGACCTTGGGAGCGACGCTCTCCCCGCACGCCAATCCCCATCCCGACATTGACATCCAGTCAATGCGCGAACTGATTACCTACGGCGTCAAGGGTCTGGCTGCCTACGCCGATCACGCCTACGTCCTCGATCACGGGAGCCCCGACCTGCTGGCCTTCATTCACCAAGCTCTGGCCGCCACCCTTGATGACAGCCTGACCCTCGGTGACCTGATCGGCATCTCGATGCGCTGCGGGGAACATGGCGTGAGCGCGATGGCTCTGCTCGACGCGGCCAACACCTCCCGCTTTGGCCACCCCGAACCTACCCAGGTCAGCCTCGGCGTCTGCGCTAACGCCCCCGGCATTCTGGTCAGCGGACACGATCTGCTCGATCTCTACGATCTGCTGCGGCAAACTGAAGGTACCGGGATCAAGGTTTACACCCACGGCGAACTGCTGCCCGCTCACGCCTACCCCGTCCTCAAGTCGTTTGTCCACCTGGCAGGCAACTACGGCAGCGCCTGGTGGGAGCAGCAGCGCGATTTTGCGGCCTTTAACGGGCCGATCCTGATGACCACCAACTGCATCCAGACGCCCCGCGAGAGCTATAAAGACCATATCTTCACGACCGGCATGGTCGGTTTCGACGGGATAGCCCATATCGCCGACCGCGCCCCCGGTGGACAGAAGGATTTTGGCCCGCTCATTGCCTTGGCCATGACCAGCCAGCCGCCCCTGGAGCTAGAAACCGGCAGCGTGCTGGTCGGTTTCGCCCGCAAGGCTGTTCTCGATAACGCCGGGGCCGTGTTGGACGCGGTGAAGAGCGGGGCGATCAAACGCTTCGTGGTGATGGCTGGCTGCGACGGTCGTCAGAAGGAGCGCGAGTACTACACCGACGTGGCCCAGGCTCTGCCCCAAGACACGATCATCCTCACGGCGGGATGCGCCAAGTACCGCTACAACAAGCTCAATCTGGGTACTATTGGTGGCCTGCCGCGTATCCTCGACGCCGGCCAATGCAACGATTGCTATTCGCTGGTGGCGGTGGCTCAAGCTCTCGCCGCTGCCGTAGGTGCCGAGCATATCAACGACCTGCCGATCTCCTACGACATCGCTTGGTACGAACAGAAAGCGGTGCTAGTCCTGCTCTCCCTGCTGCACCTCGGAGTCAAAGGCATCCGGCTTGGACCAACCCTGCCCGCCTTCCTCTCGCCAAATGTCGCCGCCTTCCTGGTAGAGAACTTCGCGATCAAGGGCATCGCTACCGCCGAGCAAGACGTGGCCGCGATGATGGTCGGAGCCTGATCACCGTTGGTGGAATAAGAAGACAGCGTGCCTTTTGCGGTAGAGCGCCCGGCCCGTAAACGGGCGGGCTAGATCTACGAAGGCCGCTGAAGCGGCCTCATGCAGGCCG
>CAIXLU010000683.1 GCA_903920315.1 uncultured Oscillochloris sp. | reverse complement strand
GATCAGGATGATCGGGCCGATCAGAATCATCGGGGACGGTACGCCGGGAAGAAGGAAAAAGAAGGCCACGAGGGGGATCGTAAGGACGGTCGCCAGCACACCTGCGACTGTCCCGCCCACCCAGGCGCTAAGCATGACCGCGCTGAAGAAGAGCAAGAAGGGTCCCTCGTGGCCCGTGAGCGGGATGAGCAGCAGTCGCAAGCCGAGGGCCGCAAGGATCGCCGCTGGGGCGATGCATAGGCGCTGCCAGCGTAAGAAATGAGTGAGTCGCATGGTGCCCTCGGCTATACCGTCGGTGGGCTGACGGGCATATGAGCGACCACGCAGTTGCGCCCGGCGCGCTTGGCCGCATAGAGTGCGGCGTCGGCGTCGGCAAGTGCCTCGGCAACGCTGGCCTGCGCATCTGTGACAAGGCTCGTCCCCAAGGAGACTGTGATTGGCGGCAGCACCAGATCGCGGTGCGTGATCTCCAGCGCACCGACCGCGTGCCGGATGGACTCGGCCCGGCTAGCAAGTACCTCCGTAGGTGCCGATGGAAGAATAAGGACGAACTCCTCCCCACCGTAGCGACAAGCCACATCCCCGGCCCGCACCATGCCCAGCAGCAGCGCGCCCAGCGTGCGCAGCACCGTGTCACCGGCATCGTGTCCATAGGTGTCATTGATCTGCTTGAAATAGTCAATATCGAGCATGATCACACCCACTGGGTAATTGTTGCGCGTCGCACGATGCAGCTCGCGGGTCAGGGTCTCCTCTAGGTAGCGCCGGTTGAACAGCCCGGTGAGGGGATCGCAGATAGCCTGCTCGCGCAGGGTATGGCGCAGGCGCACATTAGCGAGACCGAGGGCCACCTGCTCGCCGAAGGCCAGGGCGAGCTGCCGCATGAGCGCCCCCTCCGCGCCGGTTGACGTGGTGATCGGGAGATGAACATGCAGCACCCCAAGGGTCTCGTCCATAGCCGAGAGCGGCACGCACAGAGCCTCGGGGGAGAGGCCGGACGGGAGCGCGTCGCAGCGGCAGCAGCCGCAGGTCTCGACACCGAGGAAGATTCGCCCCTCGCGCAGCACCCGGCAGTCCGCTGGGGGCATGGGTGCGTTGGGGTGGGACACCGTTCCCCAGGCGATGACCGAATCCAGGATAGGCGGTGTATGGCGTAGCACATAGAGGACCCCCGCCACATCCGGGAAGAGCTGCTGCGCCGTACGGGTGACGATAGCATAACCATCTTCCAGCGTGGCGCAGGTCGTCAGCGCTCGACCGAGATCGCCGAGCAGGTGCAGTTCAGCAGTGCGAGACTCCTGGGCGCGGAGCATGGCCTCCAGTTGCATATTGCGCTCGCGTAGCGCTGCCTCAGCCTGCCGCTGCGCACCCTCCGCCGTGCGGCGACCGAGAATCTCCGCCTGGAGCGATCGCTCTATCTGCTGTTGGTGGTGGGCGATCTCCAGCATGCTCCAGAGGGTGCGCTCGTCGAAGGGCTTGAGCAGGTAGCCGACGGGGTGGGTGGCGGCGGCCCGCCACATCGTCTGATCATCAGCGTGCGCGGTGAGATAGATCACCGAGATGAGCTGCTGAGCCTGGAGTTGCTGGGCAGTGGCGATCCCATCGAGCGGGCCGGACAGGCGAATGTCCATCAGCACCAGATCCGGCCGCTGTATTGTCGCCAGTGCTAGAGCCTCCTCGCCCGAACCGACCACCCCGATGACAGCGTGGCCAAAGGACTCGACCGTAGTGGCGAGGTCGCGGGCGATAATGGCCTCATCTTCGACAATGAGGAGGTGCATAGATACCAACACCCCATCCACACTGGCACGGAGTACCACCGGGGGGATGGGGTGCCAGCGATGAATATCAACCAGACAAGGAGAATTATTATACGCGATCATGCGTGTGCCGCGCATGGGGATGATCCACGCAGGCAGGCATCGCACATCGCCGGCGGTTCTCCCGGTCACGTGCCAGCGAAGAGAGTGGGATGCAACGATACACCCGGCAACAGCATCTGTCAATGGGTTGAAAGCCTGTGGCCTGGGCATGAGCAACGTCCTGTCACCGTATCGCCGTGGGGCTAAAGCCCTCGGCTACATCTACGACGCCCGCCTGCGCGGGCTGGG
>CAIXLU010000682.1 GCA_903920315.1 uncultured Oscillochloris sp. | reverse complement strand
GAGCGGCGGCGGGAATACGCGAGTCACCAGCGGCGGCGGGTTCGCCCGTGTCGGCGGGGCACCGGTCTCCTCGGCGGAGGGCGATGTGCAGTTAGTCGGTGCCAATATCAGCTTTGCGCTGGGACAATTCTTGCTGCTCCAGACCACCAGCAGCCTGCCGACATTGCCGCCGTGGGCGACGCTGATTGGCCAGGGCTACCGCTTCACCACCTCGCCCAACGCCCCCGACCTGACGGGCAGCGCCCTGAGTTTCAGTTACCTCGATGCGGAAGTGCCGGCAGGGGAAGAGAGCGGCATCCAGGTCTACTACCGCAGCCCAACCGCCACCGCATGGACGCCGATTACGACGACGCTGGACACCTATTTCAATATGGCATCCATCCCGACGCAGGGGCCGGGGTTATACGCACTGATGAGCAGCGTCAGTGTTCCGATTGTCGGGCCGGGGTGGAATCTGCTTGCCTACCCGGTGGCAGGCAAGCGGCCCGTCGCCGACGCACTGGCGGGCATCGCGGGCAAATACGCGGCGATCTATGGCTACAACGCCCTGGACACAGTCAACCACTGGAAGTTGTACGCACCTGGAATGCGGACCTGGGTGAATGATCTGACCGACCTTGAGTTCGGGCAAGGGTACTGGATCAATGCGACAGAAGCTGTGACCGTGCCCTTCCATGGGGCGACGCTACAGTCTCTGTCGTTGGCACAGGCTCTGCCTGCACCGCCCATGACGCTCTACGGGAGTACACCCACAACGGTGAGGGCCGATTCTTCCGTACCGGGGCAGGTGGTAACGGCGACCATCGGTGGAGTGCGCTGTGCGGAGACGACAACACGGGTGGTCGGTGAACAGGTCGTGTACGCCCTCGACGTGCCGACGACCAGTGAGCGTATGGGATGTGGAACACCGGGCGCACGGGTAGATGTCACCTTGAATGGGCAGCGTGTGGGGCACGTACCGTGGGCAAGCGGACCACAGCCCCTGGGGGCAGGAGGCGAACCGAACCGGGTACTCCTCCCGCTTGTCTATCGCTAGAGCCTCAGGAGCGGGTTTCTGTGCGGGTGTGGTTTAGCGAAACTGAACCACACCCGGAATCGCGCTATTTAGGAGAAACCATGAAGTCACCTCTCGCCCTGGCCTTCCTGAGCCTGATGATATTCCTCGCCCTATCCGCCCTACCGAGTACGGGGATAAGCCCGTCGCTTATGTCGGCGGGAGCCACGCCGCCGTGGTTACCACCGGTTACCTTCTACGGGACACTAACCATCAACGGGTTGCCCGCATCGGATGGCACACTGATCGAAGCCGCCATTAGCGGTGTGGTGGTTGCCACAACTCGTGTATTCAGTCAGAATGGGCAGGGTGGCCTTTATACCCTTGACCTCACGGGCAGTCCTGGACAGATCGTGACATTTCGCAGTGGCACATCCCTCCTAACCCCTGACGTCGTTCTGAGCGAGATCGGCCCCCAGATCAACAACCTGAGTGTTGCTCCGGCCACGGCGACGGCCACAGCAACGGCCACAGCGACGGCCACAGCGACGGCGACGGCCACAGCGACGGCCACAGCGACGGCCACAGCGACGGTCACATCCATTCCCGCGCCCTCGGCCACATCCATCCCCGCGCCCTCGGCCACGGCCACACCGATAGACACGTCTGTCATGCTCGCACCGACAGGCACGGTGTCGCCAATCAGCACCATCCTACCGACTGGCACATCAATACCCACCACCACTCCAACCAATACACCGGCGCATGTTGATGCACATATCGGTCAGACATACCAGTTGAAGGGCAAGGAACTGACTTTGATCATCACGGTGAGCAACAACGGCCCCGACGTTCTCATAGGAGCCATTGTGGAGGATCCTCTGCCCGAACCCGCGCCGGGTACCACGTGGACATGGACCTGCACCGCAACCGGCGGCGCAGATTGTGGTATTTCCCTAGCGAGGATCGCGAATGATGTCCGTGCGGGGGAAACCTCGACCCAGATCATCACCGGAACAGGCAACATCAAACAGCAGTTAGGCCACCTCCCGGTGGGAGGCGTGGTCATCTTCACGGTGACAGGCACTCTAAACAATATCCATCAGTGGAGCAATACGCCGGTGCTGATTCTTCCATCTGGGGCGATCAACAAGCGGGGTGTGACACTCTCTGCCCCAACAGTTGGGCAATTCCAAGTCATGCTTCCACTTGTTCAGCGATAGCACAGATTCATCAGGAAGTCGCGCCACGCTCATGGCCTGATGACAACAGATGTTCGGGATTACCAAAAGTGGCCAAGAACCGTTATGTGGCGCATGTGTTGCAGAGTTATTCTGCGCATCCTCCCAGTCCTTTGACGCTGGGCGTACACGCAGACCATACCTCTTCGCTCCACAGAACATCTCTTCCGTGACGTGAATCTGGCTAAAATACCCTTTGCAGAGCCGCAACCCCCGTATCCCATCTGATTTACGTCACGAAAGAAACGCGAGGTCGATTCCGATCTCGGCACCTGAGTCCATGCGCTCGTCCATCACGGTCGGGGATGCGCAGAATAACTCTGCACCACATGCGCCACTTAACTCTGCAGGTGACAATCACGGTCGGGGATGCGCAGAATAACTCTGCACCACATGCGCCACTTAACTCTGCAGGTGACATCCTCGACCGCTTCGAACGCATTCCCGCACACGAGGATTCGCTGGCGCTGATGCAGCAGCACAACGCGCAGCACGGCTGGCGCAGAAGATGAGCCCGCCGTATCGGCGCGGGTATGTCGTTTTGGGGTGTACACTATCCCGACGCCCAGAATCGGGGAAAATCACGTCGGAATAGGTGTCACGTGCAGAATTATTCTGCGCATGTGTTGCAGAGATAACTTGCGCATTTCCTTACCATACCCTTACGACGTGCGGCGCAGATCGATCCCCAGGCTCTCGGCGACCGAGATGAGCTTCGCCAGAAACAGTGGTAGAGAATCAAAGGCACCGTCGCCGCCGCTCTGCAGCACCTTGAGTTCGTGGATCTCCGGCATATGCGCAGCGAGTTCCGGCAAGCGCTCCACCAGTCGGCTGGCCAGATCACGCTCGCCCATCAGATTGCGTACCTCCTGGCGCACGCGCTCGATCTCGGTGTCCTGCGCTGCGGTCGCGAGGCGCACCCGGTCGGTGGCTTCCTGCAACTCCAACTGCGCGAGCGTCTCCCGCCGCACGCGTTCGCGATTCGCGTGCTGCTGCTGCTGGCGGAGCGCATCTTCCTGCGCCTGCACCGCCTGGCGTAGCTCCGCCTCGATCTGTTTGAAGGTCATCTCACGGGCGATGCGCTGCTGCTCCGCCTCAAGCTGGCTGGCCGCCAGGCGCGTCTCCTCGGCCATCTCCTGCAAGGCGCGGGCGACCTGCAGCGCCTTGCCCTGCGCTCCGGCGTCCGCGTCCAGCTGCGCCCGCGTAAGCGCCTCGGCCTGGGCGCGCCGGAGCGCGTCGAGGGTCGTCTCCTGGGCGATCCGCGCAGCCTCGGCGCTTCGCCGCCGCTCCGCTTCTTGACGCGCCAGTGCGGTTTCCAGCTCAAGCTGCATCTGCTGCCGCGTGGTCTGCTGCTCGCGGGTAAAGCGCATGCCCTCCTGCTCCAGCCGGATCTCCTGCGCCTCAGTTTGTTTGGTCTGGGTGGTGCGGGCAATCTCGACCATCGTTTCCGCCTCGCTGGTTTCGGCCAGCTTGCGGTTTTGCAACTCCTTCACTCGGATCTCGTCTTGGGCCAGCAGGTAGCTGATCCGCGCCGTTTTCTCCTGCTCATAGCGGAACGGTGCCTGGAGATCCTCCCACAGCCGCTGCGAACTGACCAGCGCCTCCTTGATCTGCACGGTGACGATTTTGATACCCAGGCCCTCGTCGGCATCATCCCCGCGACCCTCAGCCACGGCTTTCAGGCGTGCGGTCAGCTCGGCAATGATCGGCTCTTTGTCGGTCAACACCTCTTCGACGCTCATCGTGGCAATCTTGTCCTTGATCGCCGCCTCGGCCTGCTCGCGCAGTTGCGCGTTGACGATCCCCAGCGGGTCGCGCATATCGGAGAAATCAAGCTTGCGGTAGGCGACGCTGAAGTCGTTGATCTGCCACTGGACATAGGCCAACACATTGATGCCCTGCTTTTCACGGCTGATGCTGTTGGCGACAATCCCGATCGTCTGCATCGCGGCGGGAACCACCAAATAGGCGTCGGTGTAGGGGTTGTAGCGAAACGAGAGTCCCATCCCGATGGTCACCGGCGCAGGCCGGCCGATCCGGGTATGCACTACAAAGACATTCGGCGGCACAATGATCTGCTTGAAGATCCAGAAGCCGGTCTCGCGGACGGGGATTGGCTCCTTCTCAAGCTGGAGTTGCTCGGAGGTTTTGAGCAGGCTGACGGGCACCGGGGCGGGGGCCGCCTGGCGACGTGATTGCAGCGACGGCGATCCTGGCGCGGACGACGGAGCCGCCAAGGGGGATATCGCGGCGTCGAATGACGGTTCGCGGGGTGGCTCTTCGGCCTGTTGCACGCCTTGTTGCTCCTGAAACACATCGGCGGCGGCTTTGCGACGTTGCTGCATATTGACCTCCTTGCGCACGGTGGAAGACGGGGCTGCACGCAAGAGACGCGGCGGCGCGGCAGAATGTTCCATAGGACGAGGTTCAGATCCGCTCTCCCTGTTGGTGCGGAGGCGCGGAAGCGATGCTCGTTGTCGCGGTTGCACAAGAGGGGTATCGAGGCACGTGGCGGGAGTACCATCGTGTCGTGATGCCGCGCCACCAAACAGGCGCGCGAGGGGGGCGGGGCGTGATCTCGTCAAACACAGCACCACGAAGAGACCGTTACACCGTTAGCCGGGCCAGCTACGCGGTTGCCGCCTCGATAATCGCCACCGCCCACCCTCCCCCGTCCTCGGCCCGCACGCACTCGCCGACCCGCCGCGCCTGCGCCCGGATCTGCGGATCGCCCACCGCGCGCCGGATGGCCTGCGCCAGACCCTTGGCGGTCAGCGTGTGCTACGGGAGTGTGGCGGGGCTGACTCCCAGGTGTTGCAGTCGTGCGCCCCAGAAGGGCTGATCAAAGCCGAAGGGCATGATGATACTGGGCACACCGGCATGCAGGCCAGCCGCCGTGGTGCCCGCGCCGCCGTGATGCACGACTGCCGCCATTTGTGGGAAGAGCCAGTCGTGCGGCACCGCATCGATCACGAGCATATCGTTCATGTCATCACGCCCGCTCAGGCCGCCCCAGCCCCGTTGGAGAATCACCCGCTGGCCGGATATACGCTGCGCCTGGAAGACGATGCGAGTCAGCCGATCAAAGTCGGTACCGGCCATGCTACCGAAGCCGATATAGACCGGCGGCGGGCCGGCCGCCAGAAAGTCGCACAGGGCCGCCGGGGGCTGCCAGCTCTGTGGCTGGTTAAGCACCCAGTAGCCACAGATATGGATAGCTGATCTTCATCGTTTTGGTTGCTCCTTCAAACGCACACTGAGCCAGCCCGGCGCATACCGGGCATAATCAGCACCTTCCCTGTGCCCATCTCGCGCCGGTTGAGCGTCGAAGCCCGGCGCACTGCTATTCAACACGTACTCGGCACCCTCTGTGCGCCCGGTGTTCCACACCCCATGTGCTCACTGGTCGTCGGCACGTCCAGAGCGTACACCACCTGTCCCCCGAACGCCCGCGTCGTCGTCTCCGCACAACGCACCCCACCAATGGTCGCCGTCACTACCTGCCCCGGCACGGGTGATGGGGCACCGACGACTGCGTAGATTGTCATGGGCGGCGCGGGTGATGCAGACCGCGATACCCTCCGCTGCGCCGACCACGCACCTCGGGCGGATGGGGCATGCCACCCTGCGGGCGATGCTGTTGACCCTGCTCTTTCTTCCGGTCGTCGGACTGCGCCGCACCTGGGATCTGCGTAGCTACAGCGGCGATGCCCTCGCCCTCCTCACCGGACGCGGCTGGGCCTATGGCTATCGGCATATCGAGCGGTTTCTGGCCGGGATCGCCCACTCCGGTGCCGCCGATGGCCTCACGGGTGCGCTGGCTTGTTGGACCATCCAACTCTGGCATGCCGATGCCCCGGAATCGCCCACGCCCGCCTACCCAGTCCAAGCTCATCCCGATCGTGACCACCGCCGACACGTGCGACCCAGTCGCCCTGGCCGAGGTGTACACCGCCCGCTGGCCGCAGCAGGAGAACATCATCCGCGACTTTCTCATCCCGCTGGGCATCGACACCCATCACGGCTACGCCAAGACCCAGGTCGAGAATTCGGAGGTTGCCACACGGCGCACGACCCTCGAACAGCGGCGTGACCGGCTCCCGCGCTGGATCGCGAGTGCCCGCACGCGCTATCAGCAGGCCACCCGTCGGGCAGATCGCCGATATACGCAGTACAAGGAGGAAGGTGATCAGCGCTATCACGAACTGAATACGCAGCACACGAGGTTGCACGAGCAAGGGGAAGATCGCTCCGTTGTACACCGCATCATTCGGGAGCGAAAGAGGGAGATCGATGCGGAACGTGACATCGTCAAAGCTCAGTAGTGGCGTGCGACGCGGGAACATGAGGCGGAATGGCGGAAAATCGAGCGCTACTGCCAGGAGCAGCGGATTGTGTTCCGGCAGTTGGAGGATCTCAACGCCCGTGAACATCGAATGTACGAGCTGAACAACGATAAAGACCAGGTGATGACGGTGTGTAAGGTGGCCATGGCGAACCTGGCGATGTGGACCGGTGACCACTTCTTCCCCGACGACTACGCACACGCGACATGGAAGCGGCTGGCCCCGTTTTTCGACCTCCCCGGGCGGGTGGCGTGGGAACGAGCGACGGTGCGGGTCGAACTGCGCCTGTTCAATGATCAGCAACTCACCCGCGATCTCCACACGCTGTGCGCACGGGTGAACGCCCAGGCTCCGCATCTCCCAGATGGTCGTCAGTTAGTGGTGTCCGTGGGCGTCTCGACAGCACGTAATTCAGTTCTGCATTCCCGTTGCTGAGGCGCGAGACTCTGTCTAAACATCAATTTACGGATGATGCGGTCTTTTCCTCGTTCGGAAGGTCTCGATACGCTTTATCTGTCGGCGAAGGCATTGTCTAGGATCGCCCTATCACCAGCGGCAGGTAGATGCGGAGCAGGGGCTCGGCGGTGGGCTGGGCAGGCGAGGTATTTCCGCCCGCGTCGCGCAGGCGCACATAGAGTATGCGAGGATCGGTGGCGGCCCAGGCCCAGTAGAATGGTTCCTGAAACGGTTGCCAGGACGACTCGGCAAAGTCGGGGTGCTGACCAACCTGCATCATCAACGGGCCGCTATTGCTGCCATTGGCGGTGAGCTTTACCGTCGCGCCGAGAGGGCCGGTTGGCTCCAGGGCCACGTTCAGGCTCGGCGGCAGCGTCAGGATCACCGTGCGCGTAACCGTGCTGCTGTTACCGGCCCGATCAACGTAGCGCGCCTCAACGATGTGTCTTCCTTCAACGGGCGGAATCTGCCAGCGGTAGGCGTCGTAGTAGGGCTGCGGATTGGCGAGATCGCCATCTACGCCCAGTTGCACGGATACAATACCGCCCTCGCGATCAATGGCGTTGGTGTCCAGACGCACCTGCGGACTGCTGATCGTGATGGGGTCGGTATCGGTTGGTGTCTTGGCGAAAAGTTCGGCCACCTTGCCTGCCGAGAATGCGCGCCGGAAAATCGTCAGATCATCAATGCTCACACCAGCCGGGGCACCGCCGTAGGTAAAGCGGCCAAGCTGGATCACCGGCCCAACAGTCGCCGGCAGTTTTCGCCCGCTGGTCTGCGCCACCTGTACACCATCAATGGACAGCGCCTTGGAGCCCGTCACCGCATCCCAGGCAATCGCGAAGTGGTGCCACCCCGGCGTCAACGTGTCCGGCACAGACAACTCATCGGCGCTGGCCGCATCCGCCCCAACTGTCCAGAACGTCCAGCGTGGGCTCTCATTCGGGCCAAGCAGATCGCGGCGCAGGGCCAGGGTACCGCTATAGACCGGAGCATCGTCGGGGTTGGCGCTGGCGGCGAGCAGATAGTGGCGGCGAATGGTATGTGGCGGGTAATGTTCGGGCAGCATAGCCCACAGGCTGATCGTACCGGCAGCCGGTTGCAGGTTATCGGTGGTGGGGTAAGCCAGGCCCGCGTCGCCCATCGCCAGCGCCTGACCACGCCGACCCGGGGTGTAGCGCAGTGTCCCGGCGATCTCAGGGAACCCGGCCCCGACAGTTTGTACCGGATGACCATCAAACTCGGCAGAGAAGAGCATGTCGTTTGGTGGGTTTACGGACAGGGTGCCTACGGGCGGCGTACCATCAGCGGGGGCAACACCGAGTCCCTCGCTGGATGGTCCGGGTGGTGTGAAATCGTAGCTACCGCGTAGCGCACTGCTCCAGAGCCACTCGCTGGCCAGACATCCCGCATAGGCTGGGCAGGGATCGGGGCCGGGGCCATACCAGCCATAAGGGTCAACCTGCTTACCATAGCGGCGCACCTCAAAGTGCAGGTGCGGTGTCCCGCGCACAAAGCCGCTCGATCCGCTGAAGCCAATGAGGTCGCCAGCCCGCACGGGAACGCCCTCGCCACCATCAATCTTGCCGCTGAAGTAGGGAGCGAAGGCGCTCAGATGCCAGTAGACCGTCTCGTAGCCGCCGGGGTGAATGATCACCACGCCGTTACCCTGGTGGGTGCGCGGATAGGCCACCCCAGCGGCGGCAGCCAGAACAGGCGTACCGATGGGATGATCAGGGAAGTAGTAGTCGTGGCCATCGTGGCCGTTGTACTGCACATTGCCCTGGTTCATATAGGTGACGACAAAGGTATTCCCGTCGTCGGCGGTATCCACCGTAGGGTAAACATGATCAAAGTACGCCAGATGGATGGCGCGGTCGCCAGCGGGCCAGGGCAGATCGAGAACAATACCCGCATCGGTACGGGCGACAGGTTTGGCAGGGAAGAACTCCTGCACATCAAGCGACCCGCCCGATGCGCGGGCGGGGATGGTCAGCAGCGAGAAGAGCAGGGCTATCAATACAAGCAGGCGCTTCAAAAGGCACGACTCCAAATGACAAAGCGACACCCGACAAACTGCGACCTACAATTCAGCGTTCTCGCTTTTCAGATGATACGACATTCCGCTGTGCGGTGTGATGTGCTCCACATCCATCGGCACGCCGACGACCTGTTCCTGCGTGAGGCAGTAGCCACACCGGTAGCGTCCTTAGCAACACGCTCGCGCAGTGCCTTGGGGATGTGGGTCTTGCTCACTATGGAACCAGGATAGTGGAGATATCGTGGCCACGCTGCTTCAGGAGTGCGGCAGCCTGAGCGCGAATAAGCATCGAGCGCTCGTACTGGCGAATGAGTACGTCGCTATCGGCAACCGTCCGCTGGTGTCGTGCAGCGCGTGACTGTAGCTGCTCGCAGGATCAGCTTCGCGATCACGCCGAGGCGGCGTTCACAGCTCCTTGAGCAGCCCCATCAGCTTATACTTGCGCCCGTGGGTCGTCCGCACGTCCACCAGGTAGCGTGCCCAATCGTCTGCCTGGCCGGCGGCGCGGTAGGCGTCGCGGACCCGGCGCAGCCAGTTCACCGCCTGGTCGTAGTGTTGTGCCTTCCCGCCGCTCATGATCGGCTCGGCCTGGGCGATGGCTTTGGTGATCACCCACTGGGGCCGGGTGGTGATCGCCGCGTCCATCACTAGCTCCAGCACGCCGTAGCCACCGCGCTCAGCGACCCTGATCGCGTCGTCAATTAGGCCCTCGTGCAGGAAGATCTCGGCATGCGCCCGTGTCCCCATCCAGCCGCCGACACCGCCGCGCAGATGATCGAGGAGCCGTGCGCGCAGTTCAAGCCACCCCTCACCGGCAAGGCCGCGTGCGGCCAGGTAGCGGGCGATGCTCGGCTCGCTGGTGCAGGCCACCTCCGCTGCGCGCAGGGCCAGATCCAACCGACCAAGGCCGGGTGCCAATGAGGCCAGCCAGTCACCCAGGGCACCTCGTAGGCCAGCCAGATCCAGACCGTGCTCGGCGACCCTGATTGCCGCGTCGAGATGGCCGCCCTCGCGCAACGTCGAGGCCAGGACTAGCGCGTCGGCGGCGCTGGCAAGGGTCTCGATGCCTGCCACGACGGCCTCCTCCACCCGGCCCAGGCGAGCCAGCATTAGGGCACGCTCACGGTGCAGCCCGTAGGCCGTAGCAAGGTTGAGATACTCATCCAGCCGCTCCTGGCGCTCCAGGATGCGCAGCCGGATCAGGGCCAGCTTGAGAGTCGATCCGGTCGTCGGCACTACTGTTGTGCTAGACGGCTCCTCGTCCCCCTCCTCATCCGCATCGAGATCGTCATCCTCGTCCGGCTCCTCTGCTTTGTCTACCTCGACCGCGCTCGGCGCAGGGACAAGCACCGGCTCGCCGCGCAGGGCGCGGACGATCTGCGGGTCGTGCCAGCCCTCCTGGGCGGCCCGCATCGCCAGCCGCATACCAGTGTCGCTTCCGTAATCGGCCGCATCGCCGGCCCACTCCGCGAGCTGGTCGTCCCACTTCTCCAGCTCGTCGGGGTTCAGATCCGCCGCGAGCAGTGCCTCGGCCCACAGCTCGCCCAAGTCGTCGAAGACATCGCCAAGGGTGCCATAGGAGTCGTCGTAGTCGTGCTGACCCTCGCTATACTCCTCGGTGATCACCTCAAGCAGGCTCAACGCGTTGATGCCGTCGCCACCCTCGATAAAGCCGCGCACCTGGTCTAGGATCGCACGTATCCCCTCGGCGATCGAGTGGGAGGTATCGTAGCTATCATAGCTGCGGTACGAGGTACGCATGAGCGCGCGCACCTGGCGCTGGATCGGCCCGACATCCACGGGCGGGCGCATCGGGGCGGCGCGGGGCGTGGCGCGGGCCTGCGTCGCCCCGACCTCGCCCGCAATCACGTCGGCAAGGTCGGGCTGGCGTGCGGCCAGGCGCAGCAGCAGGCCCCGGAGCTGATCGCGGTCGAGGGACTCCAGCAACGTCTCAAGCGTGATACTACTCATATCTCACCATCCTCCCAGACCTCATTGTCATCATCGTCGTCATACTGTGGTTTGCCAAGAATGTTCGCCCGGTTCGCAGGCAGCCTGGATCTCCAAGACTTTGTAGTGCCAGCTCGGTGAAGGCTGGTATCATAGCGCTTGTCCTTCGCGTGGTCGATCCCGGTATCTGGCCCGATGATTCAGTGATGCTCCATCATACCGCACCAGCGGCATCCCGGATGCCCCGGTGCCTACGAGGAATACGATGAGCCTCCCCCCGGAAAACCGTATGGATGTGGCCGATGCGCTGCGGCACGCCCGCTACGACGGCGCGATCTGGAGCCTCAACTGCGACCAGCTAAATACCAACCTGATGCGACTCTCGGTCGGGGCGGGTATCCCGGCGCATGTGAACGACGACCTGGATGTGCTGCTGGTCGTGTTCGAGGGTAGCGGGGAACTGCAGGTTGGCGATGCCGGGAGCGCGCTGGAGCCCGGCGTCGCGGTGGTGGTGCCGCGCGGTAGCCGACGGGTGATCCGCTGCCTGCGCGGCCCGCTGGTCTACCTGACGGCGCACCGCCAGCGCGGTGGTTTGCTGCCAACATAGACTCGACGCCAGCAGGAGGGCATCAGCGTGGCCGCCGTGGACATCGCCGGCGGCGAGATCTTCCTCAACCCGGCGGCGGGGCTAAGCGAGGCCGAGTGCCGCTTCGTGATCGCCCACGAACTGCTCCACGTCGGCCTGCGCCACGATGTGCGCTGCGAGGGGCGCGACCCCTACCTTTGGAATGTGGCGGCCGACTATGTGATCAACGGCTGGCTGGTGGAACTGGGCGTCGGACAGATCCCGGCGGTCGGCTGCCTCTACGACCCGACGCTGAAGGGCGAGTCGGCCGAGACGGTGTACGACCGTATCGTCACCGACATGCGGCGCTTCCGGCGGCTGGCGACGCTGCGCGGCGTGGGGCTGAGCGACCTGCTGGAGCCGCGTGACCCGCACTGGTGGAGCCGGGCCGACGGCGCCGACCTCGATAGCTTCTACCGAGAGTGTCTGGGACAGGGCCTTGACTACCATCTGGGCGGCGGGCGCGGGCTGCTGCCGGCGGGCCTAGAAGAAGCCATCCGCGCCCTCAGCCAGCCGCCGATCCCCTGGGATGTGGCCCTGGCCCGCTGGTTCGACCACTACTTTGCGCCCATGGAGCAGCGCCGCAGCTACGCCCGCCCGAGCCGGCGGCAGACGGCCACGCCCGACATCCCGCGCCCGAGCTACGTCAGCGCCCCAAGTCAGCAGGATGCGCGCACCTTCGGGGTGCTCCTCGATACCTCCGGCTCGATGAGCCGCGAGCTGCTGGGCAAGGCGCTGGGGGCGATCGCCAGCTACAGCATCAGCCACGATGTGCCAGCGGCCCGAGTGGTCTTCTGCGACGCCGTGGCCTACGACGCGGGCTACCTGCCGACCGAGGCGATCGCCGGGCAGGTGCGGGTGAAGGGGCGGGGCGGCACCATCCTCCAGCCCGGCGTCGACCTGCTGGAGCACGCGGCCGACTTTCCGCGCGACGGGCCGCTGCTGATCATCACGGACGGCCAGTGCGACCGGCTGCAGATCCGGCGCGACCACGCCTTCCTGCTCCCGCAGGGGCGGAGTCTACCCTTCGTGCCGCGCGGCCCGGTCTTTCGCCTGATGTGAACAACACGGAGTCAGCGAGTGGATGCGGACACTGACCCGATCTTCAGCGAGATTCTTATGACGATCTACTTTTATAATACCCGCGACGCCCACGGTGGCTTCTCGAACTTCTCGCGCCACGGCTTCACGCTCAAGGATGTCTGGTGGCCGACCAGCGAACACTATTTCCAGGCCCAGAAATTCGCTGGCACGGAGCATGAGGACGCCATCCGCAGCGCGCCGACGCCACGCGCTGCGGCGGATATGGGGCGCGACCGCCGCCGCCCGCTGCGCGCCGACTGGGAGCATATGAAGGATGACGTGATGCGCGCGGCGGTGCGGGCCAAGTTTCGCGCTCACGCCGACCTGCGGGCCGAGCTGCTGGCCACCGGCGACGCGGTGCTGGTCGAGCACGCGCCGGGCGACTACTACTGGGGCTGCGGGGCCGATGGCAGTGGCAAGAACATGCTCGGGCAGATCCTGATGGAGGTGCGGGCCGAGCTGGCACACGACTGAGCCCTAGACAGAGGTTCCCTATACGGTCGCCCATGAAACCTAAAGCCGGGTCTTCGCGTAGCATACGTACGACATCTGCGTTCACGCTCCCTCACATTTTTTACCTATGAATCCAAACGAGAGCTGGTTTACGCGCTGGGTTACGACGCCGTATCAGGTCATGTTGCGGACGCTCGGTCAGGCGCCTGATCTCGCGCCGGGCGAGCCGCCGGTTGAACTGCTCGACCGCGCGGAGCGTTGCGCGCCGGAAGGTGCGACACCTGGGTTGGCAACGGCGCGTGCGGCAGCGCCATCGGTGGCCCTGCTCATCGACGGGGAGAATTGCGCGCCCGGCGTCGCGGCCCATGTGCTGGCCAAGGCGGGTGAGTTTGGCACCGTTTGCGTGCGCCGCGTGTACGCCAACTGGGCGGCGGCGAGCACGCGCGGCTGGCTTAAGCCGGTCGCACGCCACGCCATCCAGCCGATCCATCACGAGCCCACCACGACCGGCAAGAACGCCACCGACATCCTGTTGACGATTGATGCGATGGATCTGTTGCACGGCGGGGCTATCGATTGTTTCTGCATCGTCGCCAGCGATAGCGACTATACCCCGCTGGTCGCCCGCCTCCGCACGGCCCAGCGTATCGTGGTGGTGATCGGTCGCGCCCAGACATTGCCCTCGCTGGTGCAGGTGAGCAGCGTCTTTCTGACCTTGGAGGAGCTGACCGGATCGCCGGATCTGCCTTCCCTGCCACCCAGGGTGGTGCCGCATACGTCCGCAGCAGCACCTCCCTCCGCTACACATGCGCCGAAGCCCGCGAAAGCCCCCGCGCCTGCGCCGAAGCCCACGAAAGCCCCCGCGCCTGCGCCGAAGCCCACGAAAGCCCCCGCGCCTGCGCCGAAGCTCGCGAAAGCCCCGGCTGGTATTGCTGATGTTGGGCCGCTGCTGATCGCGGTGTGG
This sequence comes from uncultured Oscillochloris sp., assembly GCA_903920315.1. Taxonomy (GTDB): domain Bacteria; phylum Chloroflexota; class Chloroflexia; order Chloroflexales; family Chloroflexaceae; genus Oscillochloris. The sequence continues at coordinate 5,351 of CAIXLU010000682.1, read as the reverse complement.
GAGGGCGTGCGCCAGGCGCGTGGCACGGTCTCGCTCTCGAACTTTGTGAACGAGCTGCAGCGGCTCCACCCCGAGCTTCAGCCACAGACCTACGGCCATACCCGGCTGGCGCAGTTGATCAAGAAGCGCGACGAACTGTTCAGTGTCCAGCCGGATGCCGACAATCCGGCCTACCAGATTGTGCTGCGGGTACTGCGCTCGCCGGTCGCGCCGCAGCAGAGCGCGTAGAGATCGAGTACCTCCTGTGCGCCTCGGCAGAGGTAGTCCTGCCCGCGCTTGAAGATCGTCTCGCCAGCCCAGGCGCGGATGGTCTGCGCCGTGATCTGATCGCGGCTATTGGTCTCAGGCATAACGTGACCTCTCTCCCATGTGAACACGGGGGCTCACGCAGCGCCATGATCTGGCGCCGCCTACCCTTGTTCGTAGAACGCGATGATCGGCTGGAGCGCGCCTAGCAACTCGGCGGGTATCGCGTCGCGGGGCAGGATGCCGACCACAATCGCGTGGGCCACCTGCATATCGTCGATGTTGGCATTGTAGCGCCCCCACAGCTCGCGGGCCGGGCCGCGGGTGAAGGCGTAGATACGGTCGCTCAGCTCGCCAGCGCCGATCTGGCCGCTGCGCCAGATGGCGAACTGCTGCTCAAGGTCGGCCAACGCCAAACCCAGTTCGGCCTCGTATGCCTGGGACGCATACTCACGTATCAGCCGCTTCACGCGCTTGGGATACTCCCGCATCGCTGGCCTCCCTATGCTCTTCTATTCTCCTACCCACTGGCACACAGCGCTTTATAGACGCTTGCATTGTACCTGCGATATCTGGTGGTATGATAGGCTCTCATTGTATGGCACTTCAGACGCGGCATTGCTCGCATCTGTGATCAAGGGCGAAAACGATGAGTTGGCCCCCCTCAGATGAGCCTGTCCGCTACGACAAGGCGCGGGTTGCCACGCTTGACCCGATCCGCACCAGCGTGGATGCGCTGCGCGCGCCTGCGCAAGCTGCGCGGGCTGCTGAACGCCCTGGATAGGCGCTAGAGACAAAGCGAGGGCCATATAGAACCAAGGCTCATAATGGCATGCACGAGGATCTCCGGTTCCTCCATCAAGAGTGGCCAGCTATCATCCGTCGGGGTCTCTGCTAGACTGGCGACTCTAGCATCGGCAGTTACCATCGGAAGTTGTTCGATTCTATCAGATGGTATGCCTATGGCCGAAGCCTGGATGCCACCCTCCGTCGATCCATGTATCGGCTCAAGCGTCGGCAGAATCGGGTCGGTGATGGCACGCTTCCCCTGCTCAGGCTGGTGATGCCCGGCAGTCGCCCGTGAAGATCGACTTGGTCAAATAGATTGGATAGCAGCACCTCGGGCGGCAGTTTCGCTTCGCTCAGGTAGGCGTTAATGGCCGAGCGCGCCTCGTGAAGGTGGCTCACCGCTTCTCCAAGACCACGATATACACATTGTGATCGGCACACATCACAGCCCTGAAAGGGCAAGCTCAGCTTCTGGTATGTATGCGCCAGCGATTCCATACGCTGGCGCACCTCTCCATCTCTCAGCAAATCGGAGCCGGACAGGCATGGTTCGAGGTGTGCTGGATCAGCCAGTGCGCGCGGCACGGAGATCCGAACAGATGCCTCCTCTACAGGCGGCGTAACGCCGTAGCGGCTATGGGTAATAACCTGGTAACCCCGGAACTCTTCGCGAGGGAGCGTGAGGTAACTCGCCAGCTCATTGCTGGTCAACGCGGTCTTCGCAGCATCGCTAGGCTGGCCGCCTGCGTAGGCCGTATGCAGACGGAGTGATTGATTCGCCTTTGCGTCGCTAGCGAATGCCGCGCGAACAAGAGCCTGCAAGCGCAAGAAGGTAAGCCGGTCAGGGGCACCAAAATAAACCTGGACATCCCAAAGGCTGCGGTTCCTTGCCATTGACCTGGAGATGGGCGAGTCGCCGGCGGTCGGCTGGGCGTGCGAGAAGCTCTACCAGATGTTCAACCACCGCTACAACGGCGATCAGGTTCGTATGCACATAGCGTGCGTGCATCGGTTCATCCCGAATGGATAGCTTTGCGTAGACCGATCAACTGCGGCAGATCATCTCACCCCTCACGCAGCCGCGCAAGCTCAGCCTCAATGGTCGTATGCTGCGCGCGCAGGTCGCCTAGCTGCTTCTTCAGTTGGAACCTGACGCCCGGGTCGGTGGCGAGGACCTCCTGCTCCTCAAAGAAGGCGATCTTCTCCACCACCAGATCGAGCAGATCGTGCTTGCGTGCGATCTCTTTGGCCCTGGCGGGCGGCGGCGAGGTGGTCGGCGCTCTCTCGATCGTAGCAGTAGGCATAACCAGGGCACCATCAGCGAGGCGCAGGAAGAGCACCGGCTGCCACCAATCTTCGCCGTGGGTTGCCAGGACATTGCGCATTGCGGCAGTTGCCAGATCGACCTGGCCGTGCCGACGCAACTCCGCGAAGAAGACTGGCATGCCCGCCTGAACCGTCGCCATCGCAATGTTGTCGTGCATCGCAACAACGGCACCGACTCCCGCCTGGGCCAACTGCGGGCCAAGGGCGACGAGCGTCTCCTGGTGCATCGTACTCGTGCCGGCGCTCTGGCACGAGGCAAGGACAATGAGCAGTGGGCGTCGGGCAAGGCCGCGCACACGTGCGATCATGGCATTTCCGGCGATCTGCTCGGTCGCACCCTGGTCATTCTCTAGCCAGAGATAGGGCTGACCGTCACGGATTGTGCCGTGGCAGACAAGGTAGAGGATGGTCGGACTGTCCAACAGCGCCGTTGTCAATGCGGTCAGTGTGGTCTGCGCTAAGATCGTCGTGGGTATGCCGCTGAGTGCTGGCTGGAGGAGGGCACTTTCTTTGGCGCGATCAATGGCCGCCAATCCATACCGATCCAGGTCAGTTGGGGCGGCGATGGCAATCAGCGCGGTGAGGGCGGATTGATCAGCACGGCGAATGGGGGTCGCATCGGGGCTGGCCAGATAGCGCGAGAAGAGCAGACGAGCATCGGTACAGAGGAACGGGCGGTCGGGAGCGGTCGGGTCGCGCAGCAGTTCCCAGCGCAGCGCGTGCAGCGCAGGATCATCAGGATCGAGCCGCAGCCGTAGCCGCAGCGGCACACCGGCACCCAGCGCCCGACTGCGCGCACTGAGCAGGACATCACGCATGCGCTGATCGGCAAAGAACATCTCCGTTAGCGCGGTTCCATAGGCGTGATAATCGAGGCTGTGCTGAAGGAGTTGTGTTTTATCCAGTACAACCCGTGGCGGATCACCCGCAATCAATGACTCATCAACAGGGCTACCGGGTGGGCGAAAGGTAACGACCGCAACGTAGGAGGGAGGATCGCGGCGCTGGAGCCAGATCTCTAGGTCTGCGGCAGTTGCTGTCATGGGGTTGTCTCCGGCTGCGCCTCGGCCCGCAGCAGCGCCAGAATCTCGGTGAGCCGCGCCGTCACCGCCGTGCGGCTGCCCAGGCGCTGCTCCAGTAGCTCCAGTACCTCGGCCAGGATGAGCCGCACCTGGCTGTTGCGCACGTACTCTTTGGCCTGGGCCTTCATCAGCGCGTGCGTGTTGAGCAGGTGGATTGACCCATTGACGATCTCGTCCGCCACCTGCGCGATCAGCCGCTCGGTGACGTACTCCATCACCACGTTTTGCAAGGTTAGCCCGGCCTCGCCGCGCTCGATCAGCGAGCGCCGCCGTAGGTTGACGATGGCCTCAACCAATGCCCGCCGCGATGGCTGCGCACCTCACCCAGAATCGCCTCACCTTCTTTCAGGAAGTCGCCAATTGCCCCGCCGTATGCCTCGCGGATGAACTCCGAGGTGAGCTTGAGCGCCAGAGGGTTGCCCGAGTAGCGATTGATCAGATCGCCCCACTCAGCTTCGCTGCCAGAGAGAGCCTTGTCGTGAAGAATGACCTGACCTTCACTGCGGCTCACTCCGGTCAGCGGCAGCGTGCGCGCCACGACACCGTCAAAGCGCTCGTAGCCATCAGGGACTTCACGGCTGGTCAGGAGGAGCAGGCTCTGGTGGGCCTGCTCGCCAACGCGCCGGATGAGGTCGCCATAGCCCTCGTAGCCCTCGCGGTAGCGCCCGGCCTGGTCGCCGCCACGGAGGATGGTCTCGGCATTGTCGAGGATGAGCAGGCAGCGCTGCTGCTGGAGGTAGCGAAGGAGGATGCTCATCCGTTGCCCGCTCTCATCGGGCAGGTCGGTCTCACGCTGGTTGGAGAGAAAGACGATGCACTGGCCGAGCAGGTCGTTCAGGGGCGGGGCGTTGCGCAGCGAGCGCCAGACGACATAGGCGAAGTCGGCGGCATGGGTGCGTGCGATCTTCGTAGCGAGGGTGGTCTTACCCATACCGCCGATGCCCAGCAGGCTCACGAGGCGGCATCTATCGGCGGTGATCCACTGCGCCAGCGTCGCCAATTCATCCTGCCGCCCGTAGAAGGTTTGCACATCGGGAGCCTCGCCCCAATCTTCGTGCCGTTGTGCTGCCGGTTGTGCGACCGGGGGCGGCACAAGTTCAATCGGTGCGGGAGTGGGTGTTACAGGCACCGGGGCGGGGGTGGCTGGCGGCGGCACCGGCACCGCCAGCCCCTGCTCGCGCATACCAATCTGGCGCTGCACGCGGTCAATCTCAGCGCGGAAGACGTCGGCTTTATTGGTCTGCCCACGCGCCAGGGAGCGCTCCAGGTCGCCCAGGCGGTCGCGCAGGGCCTGCATCTCGCCGCGCGGGCTGCGCAGCCAAGTAAGACGTTGAAGCAGTGCGGGCATGTCAATGCGGTTCGGATCGCTGGCGGTCAAGGGCCGGCGGCGCAGCAGCAGGGGCGGCAACATGACCGCGCCGATGACCAGGGGTACCAGCGGCTTGTCACTGCGCAGCGCCAGCGTCCACTCGCTGTGCCGCTCCGTCGCCGCGATGCTGTGCGGCGAAGCGATCACCAGCAGCGCCCAGCATGCCTGGATCGCCTGCGGCACCTGTCCACTGCTGCTGCCTCGACTGTCCCAGACCACAAAGCCCGCCTGCTGGATCTGCTGCCGGAGCTGTGCGACCAGGGGCGCATCCGCGTCGGCAGCAGAAATATAGAGATGATCGCCCATAGTCGCCTTTGATATGCGATAGCCGATAGCCGATAGCCGATAGTTTGACCTCAACCGCGAGGTTCATCGCCGCATGGTCGGATGTGTTACTCATAGGACTTACGCAGTTGCCCGCTTGTGAGCCATTCCTGCCTGTGGGAAGCCAGCCAAGACCGCGCTGGGGTCGGTCAGAAACTGTCGTATGGCAGGACGGATGATGTCCATCTTGGTGGTAAAGCGCGATGCGCCGACGT
>CAIXLU010000681.1 GCA_903920315.1 uncultured Oscillochloris sp. | reverse complement strand
TCAGTCCGCTGAGGAGGAGGAAGTCCAGCGCATCCTGGCCGCTCTCTCCGACCACGTTGGCAGCGCGGCCCCGCAGATTGTTGGTGCCGTCGAGACCCTGGCCTCCATTGATCTGGCCCTGGCCTGCGCCCGCTATGCCCTGTCTATGCGCTGCGTCCAGCCAGAGATTGTTGAGTTTAAAGGTGGGTCATCAGGCGCAGACGCGCCTGATGACCCACCGCTGCGGTTAATGGAGGCCCGCCACCCGCTGATTGACCCGGCTAAGGTTGTGCCGACGACGATCTGGCTCGGTGGCGAGTTCCGCTTGCTGCTAATCACGGGTCCTAATACGGGCGGCAAGACGGTGGCATTGAAGACAACCGGGCTCCTCGCGCTGATGGCCCAATCCGGGCTACAGATTCCGGCCAGCGCGCCCTCACGCATGCCGGTCTTTGGCCATATCTTCGCCGACATCGGTGATGAGCAGAGCATTGAGCAGAGCCTGAGTACCTTCTCTTCACACATGAGCAATATTATTCGTGTACTCAAAGCTCTGGAGGAGCAGCCGATCCCCGATGAGGTGTGGGCGGCTGACCGCTACGACCTGTTGAGTGCCGCGCCGCCTCTGGCGCTGGTTCTCCTTGATGAGCTAGGCGCAGGAACCGACCCGGTGGAGGGCGCGGCCCTGGCCCGCGCCATCATCGAGCGGTTGCTTGATCTGGAAGTCTTCGGCGTGGCCACCACGCACTACGCCGAACTGAAGGCGTTCGCCTACAATACGCCCGGCGTGCAGAATGCCTCGGTGGAGTTTAATGTGGAGACTCTGGCTCCCACCTACCGCCTCAGCATCGGACTGCCCGGTCGCTCGAACGCCCTGGCAATCGCCACGCGCCTCGGTCTCAACCTGGCCCTGGTGGAACGGGCGCGCAGCAGCGTGACCCGCGAAAACGCCCAGATTGAGGATCTGCTGGCGGGCATTCATAAGGAGCGCGAGTCGGCTGCCGCCGCCATCCGCCGCGCCGAGGAGTTGCGTGAGGACGCGGAGAAGTATCGCGGGCGCATGGCGACCGAACTGCACGAGTTCGAGGATCGCCGCGAGGCTGAGGCCGAAGCCGCCCGCCAGGAACTCGATGAGGAACTGCGCGAGGTACGCAGCCAACTCAAGCGCCTGCGCGATGAGTTCCGCAGCGTGTCGCTCTCGCGGCAATGGCTTGAGCAAGCCGAGCAGCGCTTCGCCGATGCCAGCGAGAAGGCGAAGACTGCCGCCAGTAAGGCGGCCAAGGTTCGTACGAATTCCCCCGCCGCGCCCCAGGCCCCGCGCCCCCTCCAGCCCGGCGACACCGTGATGGTGCGCTCAGTAGGCTTAAAGGGCGAGATTGTTTCGATTGACGCGGATGACAGTACCGCCACCGTGCAGGTGGGCGGCTTTCGCATGAATGTCGATCTGCGCGAACTCAAACGTGAAAAGGCTGGCCCCGAGAGTACGCGGCACGACTACACCTCCGCCGCACGCAGCATCAGCCTGCCGCCCGCCCCCGATGTCTCAATGACCTTCGACATGCGTGGCTGGCGGGCGAGCGAGATTAGCGATAAGCTCGACCGTTATCTGAACGACGCCTACCTCGCCGGGCTGCGTCAGGTGAACCTGCTTCACGGTAAAGGCACCGGTGCCCTGCGCCAGGTGGTGCGCGAGGTACTTCAGGGCCACCCCCTGATCACCTCGTTCGCCTCGGCTGCTGGTCGCGATGGTGGCGACGGGGTGACAGTGGCGATATTGGTAGACCGCTAGCGGTCTATTGATGCCCGGCTATTACGACAGTTGTAAATGGGTATATCGGGCTTCAGAACGCCATCGGTCGGCAATACGTAGGCGCGGCTTGCAGCC
>CAIXLU010000680.1 GCA_903920315.1 uncultured Oscillochloris sp. | reverse complement strand
CGTCCCGGCGTCCATATCGCCCGCCGGGACGCTTCGCTTCGCTCAGCGTGACAGCGTGCCTTTTGCGGTAGTGAAAAGTAGTGGTTCTTAACCGGGCCGCCGCTGGTTTCCAATAACTTCGCCGTACGGACTGATCACCGGCAGGGTGGCGGTGGTGGGCGTGAAGTCTGGGCGCAGATGCGGGAAGACCAGTTCGGCAAAGCGATATGCCTCTTCCAGATGCGGGTACCCCGACAGCACGAACGTATCAATGCCCAGTTCGGCATACTCGCGGAGGCGCGCCGCTACCGTGGCCGGGTCGCCGACCAGCGCCGTACCAGCACCGCCGCGCACCAAGCCGACTCCCGCCCACAGGTTCGGGCTAATCTCCAGGGCGGCACGGCTGCCGTGGTGCAGGGCCGTCATGCGCCGCTGGCCTTCGGAGTCCATGCGGGCGTAGATCTGCTGCGCTAGCGCGATGGTCTGATCATCAACATAGCGAATCAGATCGTTGGCTGCTGCCCATGCCGCCTCCTCGGTTTCGCGCACAATGACGTGTAGACGGACGCCGAAGCGCACCGTGCGGCCATAGGCGGCGGCTCGACGGCGCACATCCTCCACCTTCAACGCCACCCCCGCCAGTGGCTCGCCCCAGGTCAGATAACTATCTACATGCTTTGCCGCCACTTCGTGCGCCGCACGCGACGATCCCCCAAAGTAGAGCGGCGGGTAGGGCTTCTGCACTGGCGGGTAGAGCAGGCTCCCGTCCTCAATGTGCAGATGCTTGCCCTTGAAGGTCACATTCTCGCCGCTGACCAGTCCGCGCCAGACGGTCAGGAACTCGTCTACCTCTGCGTAGCGATCATCGTGGGCCAGATGCAGCCCGTCGCCGGCCAGTTCAACCGGATCACCACCGGCGACGATGTTGATCAGTAGGCGTCCATCCGAGAGACGGTCGAGGGTTGAGGCCATACGAGCGACCAGGGTTGGCGAGATCAGGCCCGGTCGCAGTGAAACCAGAAACTTCAGGCGCTCAGTCAGCGGTGCCAGGGCCGAGGCCAAGATCCAGGAGTCGTCGCAAAAACGCCCCGTGGGCAGCAGTGCGCCGAAATACCCCAGATCATCAACTGCCTGAGCGATCTGCCGTAGGTAGGAGAACGTCGTCACCCGTCCGCCGGTCGTCGTCCCCAGATAATGCCCGTCGCCCGATGTTGGAATGAACCATAGAATATCCATAGGTCTCTTTCTTCGTCCTTATTTCGTTGTGGATAGAGCCGCACTCTTAATCATACACACAAATCAATCAAAACAATCTCACATGTGCGGAGTATCCAATCACCAATAGGCAGGTGACGGCGCGGTGTAAAGGTGCGGAAGGACAGCGCGCCCTAGCAGATCGAGAGTCTGGAGCGGTAGTGTGGGGCGCAGGGCACCGGGCGCGAGGGCGCAGATCACCTCATCAAGTCCGTCGGCAATCTCGGCAATCGTAAGCTGTGCCGTGATCTCGGCTGCCGTTCCCACCAGGGTGCGCTCTACCGCAGAGCTGAGCAGCGGAGCCTCAAGCGGAAGCTGACGGCGCAAGTTCGCCACCTCGTCGGGATCCGCGCCAACCGCCACACTAAGCAGCCGTGTCACCCAGCCTGGGCGAGTGGCGCGAGCTTCGTGGTAGTGCGCCAGTGCGAGGTCACGGGAGTGCCGCGTATCGTCCGGCGCAACCAATAAACCCAGACCACGCCTGCCCGCCGTTATCACGCTGATCGGATCGGCGAACAGAGTCAGGCGGTGGGGCAGGCTCCATGTGCCGTGCGCGTCGAGCCGCCCGCTCATCGCGTCCAAAAGGTCACTTATCGCGGTGGAACTGATGGCCGCACCAGGATCACGCATATCCAGAGCAACCCGCACGCGCCCGCTGGAGAAATCGTTGAGGTGCTGTAGTTCATTGAGCAGGCGCTCCCAGAGCGATTCCGGCGGAAGACGAATCGCGATCCCGAGATCGATCCGGTTGGTGACGACGCTCAGTTTCTGGATCAGGCCAAGCGCAAGAGGGAGCCGGGGTGGAATGCGCAGCCACTGGTCGGCCAGCCAAAATGTACTGAAACCGGCGATCTCGGCGGCGACGGCCTGATTTTCGATGGCGACAAACGACTGGGTGCGCCGCGTGGGCGGGAGCTGATCCGCAGACGAGAAGATCGAAACGCGCATCACGTCCTCCTTCGGAGATCATTACGGTGGTCTGCACATAAACCTAACATAAACAATAGAATTAGTCAAGATACGACTTGTATACTTGACAATTTTGATCTTATATATTAAGTTTATCCGCGTCGCCCAATATTCCGCCCGCCCGCCCGCCGTAAGGAGGCTCTCATGTCGTACGACATCCTTTCTCGATTACCCGATTATGCGCAGCACCTCGTATCTGCGGGGATCGCTCGGATGTTCGACAGGAACTCCAAGCGTACGGTGTACCTGATGCCAGAGCCTACACAGGACGCCGAGGACGATCCCTTTAGCACGCTGATGGTGATACTCATCGTGATTGCCGTGCTGCTCGTGATTATTGCTATCGTACAATTGTTCTAATGCAACCACTAAAAAACCAGGAGGAATGAACCTATGAGCGTCATCACAACCTACGCCACCCTGCCGGTACTCAATCTCGCACGCCTCGATTCTGGGCCAGAGGAGCGTACCGCCTTTCTGGAGGAGTTACGCCGCACCGCCTACGATCTGGGTTTCTTCTACGTGTCCGGCCACGGGGTTGATCCCCAACTCATCCAGGATGTTCTGACTCTCTCCCGCCGCTTCTTCTCGCTGCCCGAGGCGGACAAACTGGCGATTGCGATGGTCAACTCGCCCCATTTTCGCGGTTACAACCGCACCGGCCAAGAGTACACGCGGGGCCAGCGCGACTGGCGCGAGCAGGTGGATATTGGAGCCGAGCGCGAGCCGCTGCCGCTCAGCGCGGATACGCCGCCCTGGAGCAGGCTCCAGGGGCCGAACCAGTGGCCCGCCGCTCTGCCCGAACTGCGTGAGACGATCCTGCGCTACCAGGCTGCCGTCACCGATTTGGCTACCCGCATCGTACGCACCTTCGCCGTTGCCCTGGGCCAGCCCGAGGATGTCTTTGCCCCGATCTACACGCCCGCCCCGAACCAACTGCTCAAGCTCATCCGCTACCCTGGCCGCGACGCCACCGAGAGCGATCAGGGCGTCGGCCCGCATAAGGACGGCGGATTCGTCACGGTGCTGCTCCAGGATGTGGTGCAGGGTCTGGAGGTAGAGATTGAGGAGACCTGGATCAGCGCGCCGCCCATCCCCGGCACCTTTGTGATCAACATTGGTGAAGTGCTGGAGCTGGCATCTAACGGCTACCTGCGCGCCAACGTTCATCAGGTGGTTACGCCGCCCGCCGGCACCGACCGGCTCTCGGTGGCCTTCTTCTTCGGGGCGCGGCTCGACGCCACCGTGCCGGTGCTGGATCTTCCGCCTGAACTGGCCGCAGACGTGCGCGGCGTCACTGCCGACCCACGCAACCCGCTCTTCCGTGAGGTGGGCAAGAACCACCTGAAGAGTCGGCTACGCTCGCATCCCGATGTGGCCCAGCGCCACTACGCTGATCTGCTGGAAGCCGATAGCCGATAGCCGATAGCCGATAGCCGGGGGCCGGGGGCCGGGGGCCGGGGG
>CAIXLU010000679.1 GCA_903920315.1 uncultured Oscillochloris sp. | reverse complement strand
TGCGGACCTGACCTTGGCGGATCGGGTCTGGACATGTCCATGTGGTGTCCATCACGACCGCGATCTGAACGCCGCACGGAATATCGACCATGAGGGCTTGCGCCTGTTTAAGCTGAGGGGCGCGGCGGGAGACGCCGAGACACAAAACGCCTGTGGAGACTCGGTAAGCCCAACCGTCGTGGTTGGCACGGGTTGATGAAGCAGGAAGCCCACGAGCTTTAGCCTTGGGTATTTCACGTGGGTCAGAAGAAGACCCCGCTGTTGAAGTTTAAGATGGAGAGTACCTTCCCTATCTGGGGGCGCGATACGCTGTCCCACGAGTGGACGCCGGTGGTCGTGTGGGGCGACATGGCCATTGCCGTTCAGGAGGTCGTTTTCTTTGGGGCGTACCTCTACGTGGACGGTGCCCGCAAGGAGACCCGCAGTTATGTAGGGACTGACAAGGTGACACACCAGGAGGTGAAGCGCTACGTGACGGAGTATGTCTGCCGTGCCGGAGCGGGCGCGGTGATTGTTCCGATCTCCGAGACGGGTGCGCTCTTTGCTGCCCCGATCGATGAGGACACGGGCGCTCCGCAGAGCGCCTACGACGAGAATCTGGCCGATGAGGATGATAGTCCGCCTGCGCCGGTCGCTCCCGCCGATCCGGTCGCTCTCCAGCGCCCGCCGCCCGCTGCCCGCCCCGCATCCCTGCGCCAGCCTGTCTATGCCGCTCCTGCGCCCGCCCCGGCTGCGCCGATGCCGCAGGCGGCTCCCCGTCCCTCGGCACCCCGTCAGGTCGCGCAGGTACCCGCCCCGGCAGTTCCCTCGCGTCCGGCGGTTCCCCCCGCTGCGCCGCCGCGCCAGACCCCGGCGGCGCGTGTGGCGGCCACCGATGACCGTCTGTTTACGGACGACGACGACGACGATGGCGACGACGTCCCGTTCTAGTACTACAACGAGAACTGATTGAACAGGTTCACACGACGGTCAGGCCCGCACCGGCGGGGCAATCAGCGGGGTCGCGGGGCCAATCGGTTCGTCCATATTGCTGATCCACCGTTCAGTGCGGCGGCGATGGGCGATTCTCGCCGCCAGGTGTCGCCGGTGATAGGAGGAAATCCGCGCCAGGACGGTGTCCACGGTGCGGGGTGGCAAGGGCAGCAGGACGCTGAGGAGCATGCAGACCTGGGACAGGCTCAGCAAGGGACTTTTTTTTTAGCCCACCGTGCAGCCGTACGAGAAAGAAGTGCGCCAAGATGACGAGGGTCAGATGATGGTGCCATCCCGTCCAACTGCGGACTTCATAGTCCCCCATGCCCAGATCCTGCTTCCCCACTTCGAAGCATTCCTCGATCGGCCACCGTCGACCGGTGACCGTGATCAGACGGGGTGCGGTGGTGGTCTCCGGGGCGTGGGACAGGAACGCTTTCTGCTCGCCGCTTTCGGGGTCAATCCGCAGGATCAACCAGACGGCGGGGCCGGCCCGGCCCGCACGCTGGGCGTGTACGCGCAGCACGTGCGCCTCGGTGATGCGTGGCCCTTTGGTGCCGTCCCCCACCAGGTGGCGCGTCCAGGCCGTGGCGGGCAGGGCGGTGAACTGGGCCCTGCGCGGTGGTTGCCTGCGTCGCCCCATCCCGCCACACCGGCGTATCCAATGGCACCTCGACCGTGTACCACAGCCCCAGGGCGTCCACGGCGTCCAGAAGTACCGTATCGCGTCCGAACGCCTCATCGGCCAGAAACCAGCGTGCGTGCAGGGCGTGGCTCGCCACCACGTCCTGGAGCATGGCCAGTGCAAGCTCGTTCTTCGTGTGGAAGACCACATCCTCAGGGATATGGCATGTATGACGTTGTACGGCAAAGGCCGGGTCGTCCACCCATTCCTGCGGCAGGTACAAGCGTCGGTCGAGCAAGGTCGTGCCGTGCATGCTGGTGTAGGCCAGAAACACGCCCGCTTGACAGTTGGCAATCTTCCCCAGTTGGCCGCAGTACTGCCGTTTGACCTCGACCGACTGACGCCCTTTCTTGGGGAAGTCACTGCCATCGACGATGAACATACCCTCGGCATCGTCCAGATCTTTGGCCACTTCGTGCCCGTGCCGCCGCAGGATAGCCGTATCATCCCATGTGCTATCGGTCAGAAACTGCTGCATCCCGCGCACCAATCGCTCACTGGCCCCGAACTGTGCGATGACCATCGGCTCGACCGACGTGCGCTCCCGCGGGCTGAGCAGGCCATGGAGATAGTGTGCCGCCCACGTCCGCGACTCGCTGCGCGGAAAGAATGATCCGTAGATCTCGTGATAGGGACGCAACGTGTCGGCCAGATGCGCGACATCAGCGGGCGTCAGGGTCAGCTTGGGCACGGTCGTGGTCGGCATGGGGTACTCCTCTGCGATAGTCCTCAAGAGGAGTATACCAGTTCTCGTTGTAGTACTAGAGAACCGCATCTGGCGAAACAAGGCAATCAGCAAGACCAATCCGAGCTTGCATGGGTAAGCAAAGCGTTGCAGGCGTTTCATCAAGGGGTACGCCCCCACGTGCTGTGGCCTGAGGAATTGGAACAGCCATGTATGCCGGATAAACCATATCAGCGTAATGCTGGGTACGAAGGGCATGTTCTCAAGCAGATCAGGCATCTGCGTGAGCATGGCATATTCCCGACTTGTGCGCAAACACGCGCAGATCTGCTCCAGGCGCTCGGACTCGACGAACAGAATCAGGAGGAGGACTGCCTGTACGGCCCCGCAGAGATCTACGTCATTTACGCCATTTACCTGGAGCAGCGGGGAGTAAACCACCACCCGCCTAAAGGCGGGGGCTTTGCTCTGGCGCTACCGACGAGTCGGCATCCGAGCAGTACGGCACGTTTACGGGTGCCCTACCGGGCGAACCCGGCAGCGAGTGCATATGCCGACGCATACGACC
>CAIXLU010000678.1 GCA_903920315.1 uncultured Oscillochloris sp. | reverse complement strand
GCCCGTAGGGGCGGCTCGCGAGCCGCCCATCCATCGCCGAGCCGCCCCTCCTATCGCCGAGCCGCCCCTCCTATCGCCGAGCCGCCCCTACATTACCCTATTCCTTGATGGTCTCCAGCACGCCCTTAACCACCTCATCGGAGGAGATACCCTCGGCCTGGGCCTCGAAATTAAGGACGACGCGATGGCGCAGGGTGGGCAGGGCGGCGGCCTTCAGGTCGGCGAAGGCCACGTTGAAGCGGCCATCGAGCAGGGCCATAATCTTGCCGGCCAAAATGATCGCCTGCATGCCACGGGGCGAAGCTCCGTAGCGCACGTACTGCCGGGTAACGCTGGGCTTCTCCTTGCCACCGGGGTGGGTGGCGGTGATCAGGCGGGCAGCATAATCTAGTACGTGGCTGGCGATGGGCACGGTGCGGGCCAGTTCCTGCATCTCAACGATCATCGCACCATTCGCCACATGACGGGTCTGTGGGCGACGGGCACCGGTAGTGCGCTGGGCAATTTCTACCAACTCCGCAGCGGTGGGGAAGGTCACATTCACCTTAAAGAAGAAGCGGTCGAGCTGAGCCTCAGGCAGCGGATAGGTACCCTCCATTTCAAGCGGGTTCTGGGTGGCCAGCACAAAAAAGGGCTGACCAAGCTGATGGATGGTCTTCGCCACCGACACCGTATGCTCCTGCATCGCCTCCAGCAGCGCGCTCTGGGTCTTCGGGGTGGCCCGGTTGATCTCGTCGGCCAATACCATGTTAGCGAAAATCGGCCCGCGCTCAAAGCGAAACGCCTTGCGCCCCTGCTCATCCTCGCTGATCAACGTTGTGCCGATAATGTCAGCCGGCATCAGGTCGGGGGTGAACTGGATGCGCGAGAAACTACAGTCAATCACGTCAGACAGAGTCCGCACCAGGGTGGTTTTGGCCAGACCGGGCACACCCTCCAGCAGCGCATTACCACCGGCCAGCAGCGTCACCACCACCTGGCGCACCAGTTCGCGCTGGCCGACGATCACATTGCCTACCTCGGCCTCGATCATCTGCGCCCGCTGGCGGAACTCGTCTGGGCTAAGCTGGGGCTGTGGGGCGGGGGGGGAAGTGGTCATTGAGGGTTCCTATATGCTATCAGGATGAAGGATGAGGGATGAGGGATGAAGGATGAAGGATGAAGGATGGAGGATGGAGGATGAAGGGTGAGTTTCATCCTTCATCCTCCATCCCTCATCCCTCCATCACGGCTCAAGCTGCGAGAAGTAGCGGCGCACAAAATCCTTCAGATGAGGCGGGATGTAGCCACGGTCAAGGGCTTCGCTGGCAGCCCGCGAGTACTCGGGGTAGATCTGCTCGTAGGGTACCACCGAAGGGTTGCTGGCACCGGGCATGGTACTCTGTCCCTGCTGGCTCTGGCTCTGGCCACCCTGTCCCTGCTGGCCCTGCACGAAGTCGGGCGTACCGCTCTGGCCCAAGGGCTTAAACGGTTGGTAGACCATGCCCTCGCTACCGTGGCCCTGGCCTTGACCCTGGCTGGCCGGGCGATCCGGGTTCACATTCCCGCTGTTGTTGCTCTGGCTCTGGCCGAGGTTCGGCGCGTTGCTGCCGCCACCACCACCAGGCCGCTGGCCTTGGGACTGCTGACCTTGGGACTGCTGACCTTGGGACTGCTGGCCTTGGGACTGCGCCTGCTGCGCCCCTGCGGATTGCGCACCCTGCTGCGCACCCTGAGATTGCGCACCCTGCTGCGCCCCTGCGGGTTGGGACGCCCCCGCCTGAGCGATCTGCTGTCGGGTATTCTGCATCTGCGAGAGCGACTGCTGGGTTGCCTGCTGATTAGCAAGATCTTGCTGAGCCTGCTGAACATTCTGGGACGCCTGCTGGAGTTGCTGGGCTGCCGCCTGTTGGTTGCCACTGCGCAGGGCGCTCGCCGCATTTGCGAGGCTCTGCGCCGTCTGCTGATCGCTACCGGCCATCTGGGCGGCCTGCTGATCAAGCTGGTCGGCAAGCTGCTGGCGCTGCTCCTCCGTCATTTGGGAAAGTTGCTGGGCGAGCTGCTGAAGATCCTGAGCAGCTTGTCCCATGCTGGGTCGCTGGCTGGGCTGGCGGCCAGAGAGCGACTCTAGGTTGCGGGCCATCTGCTCAAGGGCGGCGCGACGTGCGTCAGTATTCGGGTCAAGCTGTTGTTGAAGTCGCGCCTCGGCAGCGGACAGATCCGCCAGCGCCGCTTGTTGATCACCAGGATTACGGCGCAGGTTTTCGCGCAGGGCGGCAAGTTCCTGCTGGAGCCGCTCAAGGTCAGCGGGAGTGAGTTCTGTGTTTTTGGTCAACTCCTGTTGAAGCTGCGCGAGCTGCTGATCCGTCTGTGCGAGAGCGGACTGCACCGCCTGACGCTGGGCGATCAGCGCATCCTGCGGATTTGGCAGCGCCAGCAGAGCAATCCCGACGGCTAAGGGCGCGAGGCTCCCGAGCAGCCAGGTGCGGTCGAAGCGCAGCGGAAGCTGTCTGGCCCGTAGAGTACGGGCAACCGTGCCCGCGTCCTCCTGCTGCCGTTCACTGAGCGGGTCGTGGGCCTGTCGCTGGTGCAACTCAATCGCCGTAGAGAGGCGCTCGCGCAGATCAAGCAAAACATCAACCCGCTGCGCCACCCGTCGCAGCGGCAGCGGTCGAAGCAGAGCGTAGCCACAGACAATCAGCGCCCAGATCAGCAGCGGCGCACCGGCCCACAGTCGCAGGTTGACAATCGGCACAAAGCGTCCGGTCAGGGCGATCAGCATAAAGCCAACCGCGCCCATCCATAGAGATCGGCTGGCGAAGAGCAGCGTATCGCTCAATCGCAGCCGCAAGCCCAGGAGGCCAAGCTGCCGACGCACACTATCGTAGGGGCCAAGAACCTGAGCCATCGCTCATTCTTCCTTCCGCCAGACCTGTTTCTCGATCACCTGGCGGGCCATGGCACCCTGCTCCCAGACCTCAACCACACGCTGACTCACAATCGTCACCGTGTTACGCACCACATCCGCGTCGGCCTTGGCAATTGCGATCATTGACTGCGGATTAGCGACCACAGCAGGCAGACGCGAAGCTTCGGCCCTGCGGCGTAGCCAGGAAAGGCCAACCTCAGCGGCCACAGTAGCCAGTCCCACGGCCAACACCTTGCCCGCCTGCTTAATCTGGGCAACAGGGATTTGTTGACCAGCGATCACAATCGCCGTTGTGCCTGCGCGTGCGAGAGCGTCGTGCTGGAGAGGTCCGCCGCACGCGCCGCAGTAGCGGTTATCGAGAGGGTTGCCATGCTGGCAAGCCGGGCAGATACGCTCAACCATATGGATGCTCCTCGTGAGTAGGGGAAGATACGGTGTGTGAAGTATAACATTGTGCAGAATCGGGAGTCAATGTTCGTTCACTAGGGCTGGTACAACGTCCGCAGGTTGCCGTCCGAATCATCCTAGCAGCGCACGTACATCGGCGGCGCTGGCAGAGGCCAGGGCACGCTGAGCGAGATCCGCACATTCTCCGCTATGCGCGGCGCGGATGGCCGCACGTACCAGGGGGAGGTTGCTTGAACCGCAACTCAGTTCATCAACGCCAAGGCCGATCAGCAGGGCTGTGGCTGCCGGATCGCCGCCCAATTCCCCGCAGACCGCCACATGACGACCGTGACGGTGAGCCGCTTCGCACGTCATGGCGATCAGCCGCAACACGGCTGGATCAAGCGGCTGGTAGAGGTTGGCGATCTTGGCGTTGCCACGGTCGCAGGCCAGGGTGTACTGGGTCAGGTCGTTCGTGCCGATGCTGAAGAAGTCAGCCTCGCGGGCCAGGGCGTCCGCGTTCAGGGCGGCTGCTGGTACCTCGATCATCACGCCTAACTGTGGGTAGGCAGACTGTGCCAAACCCTCGGCGGTGAGCTGTGCCCTGGCCTGCTCAAGCAGCGCACGGGCCTGACGCAGCTCGTCCAGCGTGCTGACCATCGGCAGCATAATGCGAATATCGGCGTTGGCCCCGGCACGCAGTAGAGCGCGCAGTTGCGGCAGCAGAATGTCGGGTCGGCTCAGGCCAATGCGCAGGCCACGCCAGCCCAGGAAGGGGTTTGCCTCGTGGGGCAGCGGGAAGGCCGGCAGATGCTTGTCGCCGCCTACATCGAGTGTTCGCACCGTAATCGGCGTATTGGGCAATTCGGCGGCCACTGCTGCGTAGAGCGCCATCTGCTCCGCCTCGTCAGGCAGGTCGGGTCGCTCCAGAAAGAGTAATTCTGTGCGCAGCAGGCCCACCCCTGCGGCCCCCCACTCGCGGGCGACGCGCGCCTCAACCGGGGTCGCCACGTTGGCAACCAGAGCAATCTGTGTGCCATCACGGGTGACGCTGGGCAATCCGACATCGGCACGCAATGCCTGTGTCCGGGCGTTAAGGTCGGCCTGCGCCCCGCGTAGGCGGGCGAGTTCTTCGGCAGGTGGATCGATCTGCACGCTGCCCGCCGTACCGTCAAGAGCCAGGAGCGTATGCTCAGCGATGTGAAGCACCTCCTCCCCAAGGCCGATCACCGCCGGAATGCCCAGGGCGCGGGCGAGAATAGTGCTGTGGGCGGTGAGCCCGCCTGCCGCTAGGGCAAAGCCCAGCAGCCGCTCGCGTGGCACACTCATCAGGTCGGACGGGCCGAGATCGCGGGCGATTACCACCGCCGGGAACAGCAGGCGCTCGACCAGACCATGCGCCCCGGTAAGGCGGCGCTGCACCTGGCCAACCACATCGCGCACATCAACGGCACGGGCGCTCAGATACTCATCGTCCAGCGAGAGCAACTCGATAGCCTGTTCTTCACCTGCCACGCCAATGGCGTGGGCCGCACCCATGCCACTCTCGACAATCAGGCTGATGGCCCGGTCATGCAGGCCCGGATCGCCCAGTAGCATCCGGTGGGCGTCGAAGATTTCAGACTCTTCGACCTTCCCCACATCACGCAACGTCGCCTCAAGGGCGGCAATAGCGGCATCAACCTCAGTGATGGCCGCATTGAGACGATCAACCTCATCTGTATGCGACGCAGATACCGCAACATCTACAGCAGCGACCGGGTCAAATATGAGGGCCGAACCAATGGCGATGCCCGGCGCGGCGGCGAGTCCGTAGATAATCTGGTTTGTGTTCATCATCGTGGTTTGTAGCTTCGCCCCACACGCGGCAAAACATAATTGGTTCTTGTGAACGCAAAGAATACCACACCCTGAACGAACGATGCAGTTTCCTTCGTGTCGGCTGCTACCTCTTCCCCCTATTCTCCGTATATCATATGTGCGATCCCCATATTCAACAGGAGTACCACATTATGACTGCCACAGTTCTGGGCATGATCGCTGGCTTTGTCGGCTGGTTTCTGGTTCGCTACATTTTGCTCAGTTTCTACACGCTGAATCAGAATGAACGTGCGGTTAAGACGGTCTTCGGGCGGGCCGAACGGATGCCCGCTGCGACAAGTACGGAGGATCCTTTCGCTGAGTATCTACGTCCTGATGAGCGGGATCGCTACAATTACCCGCAGTTGCGCGTCATCCAACCCGGTGGCCCCTACTTCAAGTGGCCTTGGGAGAAAATCTACAAGGTTTCGGTCGCCACGCAAACCGTGAACATGGCCCTCGATATGGAGGATCCACGGGCTAACAACGGTGGTTCGGTGCTTGAGGCTGTCACCAAGGATCAGCTCAATGTGGGGTTGAAGGGCCAGATCCGCTACCGTATCTCCGAGCGCCACCTCTACGCCTATCTCTTTGGCGTGAAGCGCCCCATCGTCCATGTGATGGCCTACTTCATCTCCATCCTGCGCGAGCGTATCGCCAACTTCGAGGCTCCTCCCTCGACGGTGCTGGGTCTGGCTTCGCAGCCCACCGACGCCAGCGCGGTCTCGGGGGTCTCGATCAACGACTTGCGCAAGAACCTGCGCGACCTGAACGAGCATATGGATCGCGAGAGTCTCTCCTCGCCGGTGCGCTACGGGATCGCCCTGGACGCCTCGCTGATCACCGAGATTGATGCGCCTACCGAGGTTGAGTCGGCGATGGCCGCGATCAATACGGCTCACAACCAAGTTTCGTCGGACATCAGTCTGGCCCAGGCGTCAGCCGACCAGAAGATTGTCCAGTCGAAGCGGGCGGTGGAAATCGAGACGCTCAAGGCCCAAGCCGAGGTTGAGCCGTTGAAGGCCCAGGCCGAGCAGTTACGCGCTCTGCGCCAGAGTGGCCCAGGTGCCCTGGCCTCGTATGTGCGGAACGTGCGCCTGAACCTCTTTCGTCAGGCCGAGCGCGTGATTATGGAGGTGGAGAAATGAGAGATCTACTGACCTTTATGACCTCCGCCGGTACTACGTTTGTGCTGTCGTTCTTCCTGGTACCACTGATCATCGGTCTAGGCCGACTGTTCGGATTCTACACGATTGTGCGCGAGGGTACCTGCCAAGTCTATACGCTGTTCGGCAATGTGGTCGGTGTGCTGCGCGAACCCGGCCTGCACATTCTGCCGTCCTCACTGGGCCTGTCGGCCCTGATCATTAACTTCTTTGGGAAGTGCTACGTCCTCGACTTGCGGCTCGACCAGGCATACCTGCGCAGCCAACCGGTCAATTCCGAGGAAGGCGCGCCTATGGGGATCGGCGCGTGGTACGAGATGAAGATCAGCGACCCCGTCGCGTATCTGTTTAAGAATGCCGATCCGCAGGGCTCCCTGGCCGCCAATGTCAGCAACGCAGTGGTGCGAACGTTGAGCAACCTGCCCCTCGGCGAGATGCTCGAAAACCGCCACTCGATGAGCCAGTCGGTGCGCGCCGAGGTCTCGCCCAAGTCGGTAGAGTGGGGCTACCAGCTTGGTTCGATCTATATCCGCAAGGTACACTTCCGCGATGTGGGCATGATCCGCCAGATCGAGGCCAAGGTCGTGAACCGGCTGCGCCAAGTGACCTCGGCGATCAAGCAGGATGGGGCCAATCAGGTGAGCATCATCACCAGCACCGCCGAGCGTCATGCGGCCATTGAATTTGCCAAAGCGCTGGCTATTCGTCCGCAGATCCTGGGTCAAGCCCTCAACGTCATCGGTGCCGACCCGGAGGTCGCCAACACCCTCTTCTCCATTCTGGAGATGCAGAACATCACCGAGAGCGGCGCACGGGTGACATTCATCCCCCACTCAAAGGATCTGCTGCCCGAACTGCTGGCCGCCTCGCCCTCGCCGCCGAGTAAGCCGCGCTAAGACAAGGTTTCAGGTGCGAGGTTTCAGGTTTCAGAAGGTTTCAGGTGCGAGGTTTCAGGTTTCAGGCTGAGCGCATCAGGATGCTAAATTTCGGCCTGAACTGTAAAGTATCTGCGAACTTTGTCTAAAGACATGGTTCAGAACAGCTTTACAGTGTGCGGTGTTTGTAGTGCGGGCTTCCAGCCCGCTAGATGCGCGTCGGCAGGCTGGAAGCCTGCACTACGAACTGTAAACCTGAAACCTGGCACCTGAAACCTTGTC
>CAIXLU010000677.1 GCA_903920315.1 uncultured Oscillochloris sp. | reverse complement strand
CCCTCCTCCACCTCCTCCGCATATCGCGCATGGTTCAGCGCCAGCAGCCGATCCAGCACCGTGCGCCGCGCCGCCTCACTGATGGTGTAGCGTAGCCCCTGCTTGGTCTGGTGGAAGCCGTGGCCCAGATCTAGATCCTGCCAGCCATACGCCGTCGCCACCGCGTTGTCCATCTCCACGTGCAGCCGCCGTAGCTCGGCGATGTCGTCGGCGGTTTCGCCGGGGGCGTGGAAGCGGTTGTAGGTTTTCGTTAGACCTTCTTGTCGGTTTCGCATGATCTGCTGGCGGTGGGTGTGGTATGCCTCGCCGATGGATTCTAGTTTTAACGCAAAGGCGCGAAGGGGCAAAGGCGCAGAGTCTTTTTGTTCGCTTTGCGGCTCTGCGGCTTTGCGACTTTGCGTTGAATCATCCGGCGGGGCGGACGGGTTTAACGCAAAGACGCGAAGGGGCAAAGGCGCAGAGTTTTTTATGTCTTCCTCGCTTTGCGGCTCTGCGGCTTTGCGGCTTTGCGTTGAATGTTCGGATTGCAGGCACGCGGGGAAGGGGAAGGTCTCAAAGACATCAGATGCTGCATATCGAATATCAGTCCTCATGGTGGAGCAGTATTCGAGTACCCAAGCTTCATGAAAACAAGACTGTAAAACTACAAAACTAGCCCTCTCTTGTAAGGCAATAATATTATGAGGTCCAGCGTAAATCATGCCCGTGCGAGCAAAGCCAAAGCAAAGATATTTACTCGTGAAAGAATGAAACAACACCCATTCCATCTGGGAGATAGTCAAGTATAGCTCTGGGCGCCGCCTTTCATATTGCCACCAATACTCTCTAGTAGCACGATTGCTATTGCTTGCTCGTGTTGGGCGCACTTTTTCGTACACAATGGAATAACATTCAGGGTATTTTTTAGCTCTTTCTTCATCCCAATCGTGGAAGTTGATTACCCACCTTGTAGGCATTTGATCCGGTTGTGAATTGAAGTCTTCCCCGCCCAAATATGGAAAGAGTACATCACGATTTCTGATATCCTTCTCTATAAGAAATAGCGCTTCTTCTGGTGACAACAGGAATCCATCTCCATAAATTTTCGATCCCGTAAATGCTTTTCCTGAGTTCAGAAGCAGAATTTGCGGTTTACCTACAACCTTGCTTAATGGATTTAGAAAAGAGGTAATACCAGCAACTGGAATATCATCAAGGAGATAGGAACCCTGCCATACATTCCTCCAAATCCAAATAGTAGCCACTTCTATGGCAGCGTCTCCTGGCCATGGACGACTTGGAAACGCACGAGAAATCGAAAGTCCGTTACCAATTATTTGATCTAATCCCACCTCTCGTGTGTCGCCTTGAGCTATCGTATTAGTAGCAAGTAAGCCTGAGTTGCCAAAATTGCGCAAGGTCGTGGACATCCTCAAGAAGAAGTATGCACAGAGATCCGCGTTGCCACGCTTAGCGTTTGCAATAATCTCAACAAGATAATCTCTGTAGATATTGCCAAGTGAACCAGAGATAAACGAACCCTTCATAAACGGCGGATTGCCCACAATCGCGGCGAAGCCCATCCCGCCCTGATCGAGCGACTGCACCTCCAGCGCCCCAAACAGCGGCCCCAGCACCTCGCCAAACCCCGCCATCGCCTGCTGCCCGCCCACATCAACCGGCTGCACTTCCTCCAGAAAGACCTCGGGAAATTCTAACGGCCAGTGGAAGGGCTGACGGCCAGCGAGCAGGGCGTCGGCCTCGCGGCGCAGGGTTGCCAGTTCCTCGCGGTTCGCATCGGGGCGCAGGGTCGGGTTGACCTGCACGCTCTCCCACGCCTCAGCCGCCAAGGAGATGCGGTACTGGAACTCGTCGCTCAGCTCTGCACGACGCTTCTTCTCGGGGTGGAGCGCGGCGGACACCAGCAGGTCGGCGGCGAGGCGCACGAGTCCCAGGGCGTCCTCGGCCTCGTGCAGCCATCCCGCCTTGCGCTCGGCGTCGCGCACATCGCGCACTGGCGTCTCGCGGATACAGCGGCGCAGGCTCATGGCCCGCTGGATCGCCCGGCGCAGCGGCTCGGTCAGGAAGGTCGCCGTAATCGGCCCGGTATCGCGGGCCAGCGACCAATGCAGCAATTGGTCAATGTGGGCGAGGCCCAGCAGCGAGTCACCGGCGCGCAGGGCGTGGTCAAGGAAGGAGAAAGGCCGATCCTTCTGGAGCGTGATCAGCCAGAGCGAGAGCTTGGCCATCTCGACGGCGAGGGGGTTCTTGTCCACCCCGTAGAGGCAGCGGTCAGCGATGAGGCGGCGGGCATGGGCGAGGCGCTCGTCGGGGTCGGTTTTTAACGCAAAGTCGCGAAGGGGCAAAGACGCGGAGGACTCTAACGCAAAGTCGCGAAGGGGCAAAGACGCAAAGGTTTCTATTATTTCTTCGCTTTGCGGCTTTGCCTCTTTGCGCCTTTGCGTTAAAGCGTCCTGCGTTAAAGCCTCTTCTTGTTCCCAGGCTTCCACAAGTCGCTCACTCAGATAGCGGCAGGTCTGGACGAGAAATGCCCCGCTGCCCATCGCCATATCGCAGACCTGGAGCGCCAGGATGCGCTCGGCGGGGTGCAGTGTCCACTGCTCTTTGGGCAGACCCTCGGCGGGGCCGTGGTAGACCAGCGGGTCGAGGGTGTGCTGGACAATTGGCTCGGTGAGTGAGCGCGGCGTATAGTGCGTACCGCTGCTGCGCCGGTCGGTGCCAGCGGTGACATAGACACTGCCCGTGGTGATCACCACCGGACGACCGAACGTATCGCGGCGCAGCAAACCGGCGAAGGGCCGTACCCGCGCCACCAGGGCATCGTCGTTATCGCAGGCGGCGCGCAGGATGTCGAGATCGTGGGATTCCAGCGCGACGACGAGAGCCTTCTCCAGCGCACTCGCCGAGCGGCCTGTCTCTTCATGCAGGAAGTCGATCAGATTTTTTAACGCAAAGTCGCTAAGCCGCAAAGGCGCAGGGGGTTCTGTTTTTAACGCAAAGGCGCGAAGGGGCAAAGGCGCAGAGTTTTTTATTGTTTCTTCGCTTTGCGGCTTTGCCTCTTTGCCTCTTTGCGTTAAAGCATCCGGCTCTGCGGCTTTGCGACTTTGCGTTAAAAAAGATTCCAGTTGAGCCAGCGGAATCTCCGGCTCGCGATCCTTGCTGCCGACCAGCCCTAGCACCGGCTCAGCGGCACGCTTCGCCGTGTGATCAAGCATGCCTTCGTAGACATGGCCGATCTGCTCGATGTCGAGAGCGCGGAAGGAGAGACGCCGTGGCTCCGCAGGGCCGCCGCCCGGCACGCTCACCCGCAACACCTGTAGCGCCTCCAGCAGATGCAGCACCGTGCGGTTGTCTACGGGGATCGGGCGGGCGTTTTTTAACGCAAAGGCGCGAAGAGGCAAAGACGCAGAAGACTCTAACGCAAAGGCGCGAAGAGGCAAAGACGCAGAAGACTCTAACGCAAAGGCGCGAAGAGGCAAAGACGCAGAGCTTTTTATTGTTTCTTCGCTTTGCGACTCTGCGGCTTTGCGCCTTTGCGTTAAAACCTCTGGTCGGCCTTCTAAAAATGGAAATCGCTCCGGGTCGAAGAGGTGTCCCCCGTAGGCGGGCAGGCGCAGATCTTCGTGCTGCACACCACCGAAAACGGCGCGGAAAGTCGCCAACAGACGGCTCCATGCGTCGTGACGGCGCTCTAATACCTCCTCGCCCGTCTCATCGGCAGCGGCGCGAAGCTGGGCGCGCAGGGTGGAGATTGCGTAGTGCTGGTCGTACATTGGCTTGCCGAGGAGCAGTAGGCCGCGCTCCTCTGCCGAGAAGAGGAAGACCAAGCGCATCATCACGGTCAGCGCCGCCTCATAGAGCATCGACTCACGCACACCCTGGAGCAGCGCCCGGCCTTGGTCCTTATCAATCCGGTCGAAGGTCTGGACGAGGACTTCCACGGCCTCGCGCACCTGATAGCCAAGCTGGTCGGTGACTTCCTGCTGGTTAGAGGCGCTCTCGGTGAGCAACAATTCCAGGGTGTCGGGGTCGGCGACGCCGTAGAAGCGAGCGACGCCGAGCAGCGAGCGGAAGGCACGCAGCGTGACCGGCTCATCGAGCCAGAGCGAGGCATACCACGAGCTGAATCCAGCGGTCTCACCGGGTTGGGCGTGGACGAGCATCCAGCGTTCGCCGTTGGTGAGCAGGCCGAGGCGAACGCCGGTGCCGCGCAGCAGTTCGGCCATGCGCGTAGCGGGCGACGCCTTCCAGCGATGGTCTTTGAGTGGCTTGTCGAGATCCTGGGCGGGGGGAACGATCTGAACCAGAAGACGCGGATGGTTTAACGCACAGGCACCAAGGGGCAAAGACGCAGAGGTTTCTGGTTTTAACGCAAAGTCGCCAAGGGACAAAGGCGCAGAGCTTTTTATTTTCTCTTCGCTTTGCGCCTCTGCCTCTTGGCGACTTTGCGTTAAAACAGGGACTTCGATGCGGGCGATCACCATATCAGGGCGCAGGGTTGCGCCGTGTTCCGCCACCGTGGCTTTAAGGGTCTCGGGAATAGCGGGGCCGGTGGCCAGCAGTTCATGGGGGAAGCCCAGTACCTCACGCAGCACAAAGCGCACCCAGGCTGTATGAATAGCCGGGTCGGGGCGCAGACCCTGCTGGTTGTCCTGCCATTCCTCCAGGGCGCGGCGTACCGCTTTACTGACCTCGGGGTCGTGCGCATCAAAGACGCGCAGCAGCACCGGCATGCTCAGGAATGGCCCGGAGACCTCAACCAGCGAGAGCCATTCGGCGTGATAACGGGCGATGGACATAGTTGTTAGCTCATGTCTTAACGCAAAGGCGCAAAGAAGCAAAGAGGTAAAGAGCTATTGCAAGTTATTGACGACGCGGTGAACGCCGTCTTTGACATATTTCTCGCCGAAGTTGATGACCAGAGCGAGCCGAAGGTTCATGAGCCGGAGGTAGGTCAATGCTTGCGTCTCAAAGATCGTGTTGTAGGTTGCCACAGCTTTAACCTCAACAATGACGAGTTCCTCAACCAAAAGATCTAAGCGTAGTGGATCGGCAAGCCGATGGCCTTTGTAGGTGATAGGAATGGCAGCTTGACGTTGGATACGCAATCCCTGATTTTGTAGCTCCCAGGCCAGAGATTCCTCGTATACACTCTCCAGCAAGCCAGGACCGCCGAGCGTACGATGCACTTCAATCGTGGCTCCAATGATCTTCTGGCTAAGCGGGTTCTCTTGCATATGGTTTCTCAAAAAGCTTTGTTAGCGCGAATAAGTCCTGGGTTAAGTTGCCAGCAGGGAGGGCATCTGTCGATGACACCAGTAGTCGTCCCAATCCCCATTCAGGACGAGGGTGCGCAGTGCGGCCAGCGCATCGCTGGTTTCCCGACTCCCGCGCATGCCCGCCCCCTTCTGTCGCTGGGCCACGATCTGGTCATTCCCTTTTTCGGCTTGTCCACTGCCAATGTACTGGCTGGTGCGGCGGCGTTCGCCATAGTTGGGGATGAAGGGGCGGCGCGCATCCAGATAGCCAATCAGCTTGTCCAGCCATTCGGTCGTGCGGGCCTCAGGGCGGTGGGACTCCAGGCAGGCGATGGCGGCATCCACTTCGCCGCGCCAGAGGTGGTGATAGACCGTCCGCAACAGTGCCTTCTTCGCCCGACGCCCACGACAGAACATGCTGGCCCACTCGCTACACCGTTTGCGCAGGTGAAACCAGTCCAGAATCATGCGCGTGGCGGGCCATCGCTGATGCAGGCTCAGCACCCAGGCGCGAATCCACTGCGCCCCATCGGCCAGCACCAGCAGGCGCCGGTCACGACCGGCGCAGAGCAATGCCAACGCCAGCAGCACCGTCAAAAAGGTCGCACCGGTGCCACTCACATACCGGGTGCCTGCGGTGGTCGTCACCCGTGCGGTGCGCAGTTCCCAGAAGCCACCCGCATCCTTCCGGGTACACACCTCATCCATGGCGACCAGCACCTCATCGGGCTGCACCTGGGGACCAAGGCAGCGCAACTGCCGCGTCGTGCGCTCCGGTTCCTGCTGATGGCGGGCCAACACCCGTTCCCAATCCGCCACACTGATCCCTTCCGGTGGGCGGTTTGTACCTGCCGCCAGGGCCGCTTCCACCGCAGCCGTCAGCTCGGGCGGCCATGCGGCCCGACCGCGTGCCTCCTTCGAAGGGGCCAACTTGGGGGTGAGGTCGGCCAGATCGGGGCGGGTCAGCAGCGCCTCGGCGACCGCGAGTTCGGCGTGGCGCACCCGCTCACCGTGCTCGCGCACCAGGACGCGCAGCATGGTATCGCTCAACAGCGGCGTAGGTTGGGGCTGCCAGCCCAGCAGCCGACGTGCCGTGGCAAAGGAGAGGTCTTGGGGCAACAGACACGCCCATTCCTGCAAGCCACGGGTGATGATGATCCCCTGATGGGGCGGCAAAACCGCATTGCCGGGCATGACATGGCTGCCGTCACCGACCGGCGCGAAGACCTGGCGTTGCAGGGTCAGCGTGCCAAAGCGGCTCGCGACGATGACCGGCGCGTGGCCGTCGGCGTGGGCGCGCAGGGGGGAAAAGCCGCTCGCGGTACTGTTCCGCCCGCGTCGCATCGACCACGTCCCATTGCGTTTGCACCAACCGTTGCAAGATCTGGGTGCCAACCGTATGGGCGTTGGCTTCCAACTGATCGAGCGCGGTTGCCGGCTGCAAGGCCGCCACATTGATGGCGGGAAGATCAAAGGTGGCCAGATCGGTATGCTGCTCAGGCGTCTGATCATCGACTTCCCGAATGATGACCTGAATGTGGCGCATCGGCTCCTCCTTGGCGTATGGGGTGTTTTCCCCATCCTACCATACTGAGCCAAGCTTGACCCAGGACTTATTCGCGCTAACAAAACCTTTGCGCCTTTGCACCTTTGCGACTTTGCGTCAAACACGATTTCGTTTTAACGCGAAGACGCAAAGACGCGAAGACATAAAAAACCTGTGCGCCTTCGCGCCTTTGCGTTAAAACAAAATCGTGCAGGAGAACACACGTCACCCCCTATGGTAGAGGAAGCAGGCACCGCTCTATTACCGCGAGCTAAGATATCTGAGAGACGACGACGCCCCCCGCCCGCGCCGGCGGGCGACCGGCCGCAGGCCCCCCAGCCGCGACTTCCGTCGCAGGCAGTCAGGTATAATGCGTATGAGAAGGTCAATTCTCACACGCATATCCCTCAGATTTCTTCCTCACCCGCTACCGGATAGCCCAATGCCCTCCCTTGAACAGGAATTCCCATGAACACGATCATCTCCCCCTCACGCGACGACCACCACCTCGCGCTAGGGGACACCGGCGACCTCGCCCATAATCCCGCTGCCGTCTACCTCGCCAGCCTGCCCAGTCCCCACAGCCGCCGCACCATGCGCGCATGCCTTGCCACGATGGCCCACCTCCTCACCGGCCATGCCGACGCCGACCCCCTGCGGGTGCCCTGGTATCGCCTCACCTATGCCCACACCGCCGCCCTGCGCGCCCGCCTGATCGAACGCCTCGCCCCCGCCACCGTCAACAAGTACCTCGCCGCCCT
>CAIXLU010000676.1 GCA_903920315.1 uncultured Oscillochloris sp. | reverse complement strand
TTGGCGACCGCTGGTATTCCTGCGGTGATCGCCATGCAGGGGCCGCTCAGCATCGCAACCAACACCACCTTCGCACCGGCCTTTTTTCAGGAATTGCACCGCGACGGGCGGATTGATCGCGCCCTGGCCGCTGCCCGTCAGACGATTGCCGACCGACCGGACTGGTGGGTTCCGGCGCTCTTCACCCGCCTGCGCAGCGGGAGGATCTGGTATGAGCCGGGATTCGACGCCCAAGACTTCGCGAAGTGGCCTGCGCTGGTGGGCAGCATTGCGCGCGGCAAGTGTACGCCCATCCTTGGCCCCGGTCTGCTCGATGGATTCATTGGATCTACTCGCGACGTGGCCCATCGTCTGGCGACGAAGCATCACTTCCCGCTCGCGCCTTTCGCTCGCGACGATCTGCCCCAGGTCGCCCAGTACCTCGCGGTTAAACAGGATGCTGACCTCCTGCGCGATGAGCTGGATCGCGCCTTTCGCATCGCCCTCGCCGCACATGCGTCTATGCCACCAGTCGCCGGGGAGAGTCTCGATGCGCAGGTGCGTACTGTCGGCGCACACCGTCGTGCGAATGATGCAGGCGAACCCTACCGCGTACTGGCCAGCCTACCGATGCCGATCTTCCTCACCGCCAACCCGGACGGCATGCTTGCCGACGCGCTATCCGAAGCTCAGAAGACGCCGCAGGTGATCATCTGCCCGTGGAACCGCCACGGTGAACTCAATCAGAGTCCGATTACGCCTCCTACCCGCGATCATCCTCTGGTCTACCACCTCTTCGGTCGTCTTGATGACCCCGAGTCGTTGGTGTTGACCGAGGATGACTACTTTCGCTACCTGATTGGCGTCACCCGCAATGAGGAACTGTTACCCAAAGTGGTCGGCAGCGCACTCGTGAACACGGCGCTGCTCTTCCTCGGCTTCCGCCTCGACGACTGGAACTTCCGGGTGCTCTTTCAGAGCGTGATGAACCTAGCCGGCTCAGAGTTGCGCCGACGCTACACCCACGTGGCCGTGCAGATTGACCCGCAGGAAGGTGCGATGCTTGACCCACAGGCGGCCCGCGAGTATCTCAAGAATTACTTTGGCCCCGCCGCAGCCCTAAACTATCAGACCAATATCAGCATCTACTGGGGCAGCGCCGAAGACTTCATCCGTGAGTTGGCGACACACTATGCCCGGTCGCAGGAGAGCGCATGAACGACGCTCCCATAGTCGTCAACCCGTACGTCGGCCCACGGGCCTTTGAGGAGGGCGAGGGGGCACGCTTCTTTGGGCGTGAGCGTGAACAAGAAGAACTCTTTCACCTGCTGCTGGCCCGACGGCTCGTGTTGCTTCATGCACCATCGGGGGCCGGTAAAAGCTCGTTGGTGCGCGCCGCTCTCATCCCGCGCCTGCGCGACGAAGGCTTCCGGGTGCGTCCAATTATCCGGGTGGGCCTAGAGGCATCGGCGGGAATGGGGGCGAACCGATTCCGCGTGGCAACTCTGCTGAGCCTCGACGAGGGCCGCCCGCCCGCCGAGCGACTGACCGCTGACGAGTTATCCACCCTCAGCCTGAGCGATTACCTGGCCCGCAACCCGGCCCCCGACGATGGCGAGGAAGTGCTGATCTTCGACCAGTTCGAGGAACTGTTGAGCGCCGACCCCACCGACCGTGCCGCCAAGGATGGGTTTGTTTCCGAGATAGGTGCGCTGCTGGAAAACTCGCGCCGCTGGGCGCTGTTTGTCCTGCGCGAAGATTACCTGGGTGCGCTCAAGCCCTTCCTGTTGCCCATCCCCACGCGACTCGCCGCCACATACCGACTGGATCTGCTTGACCCGAAGCAGGCCCGCCAGGCGATGCAGGGGCCAGCACGGGCGATGGGCGGTGATTTCAGCGACGCGGCGGCGACCCGGCTGGTGGACGATCTACGTCAGACCAGCGTACAGCGGCCTGATGGCAGCAGCGAGACGGTGCTGGGCCAGAGTATCGAGCCCGTGCAGCTCCAGGTGGTCTGCTACCGGCTCTGGGAGCGGAAGACAGGAGGCAGGGGGCAGGGAGCAGGAGGCGGGGAGCCGGGGGCAGGGAGCCGGGGGCAGGGAGCAGGAGGCGGGTGGCAGGAGGCGGGGAGCCGGGGGCAGGGAGCAGGAGAGTACGTTTCACCGACCATATCGCCGGAGGATCTGGCCGAGGCGGGCGATGTAGACACGGCGCTGCGCGACTACTACGCGGAGCAGGTCGCGACGACGGCGAGCGCAAGCGGCGTGGATGAGCGACGCATCCGCGATTGGGTCGAGGATAATCTGATCACCGAGAGCGGGCTACGCGGCCAGGTGCTGCGTGCGCAGGATGCGACCGGCGGGCTGGCGAACACGGTTATCCGGCGGCTAGTGGATGCGCACCTCCTGCGAGCCGAGGAGCGGCGTGGGGTCACGTGGTACGAACTGGCCCACGACCGGCTGATCGCGCCGGTGCGCCAGGATAACGCGGCATGGTTCGAGGCCAACCTCAGCACATTGCAGCGTCAGGCGCGCCTGTGGGATCGCGCCAACCGGCCCGACGGATTGCTTTTGCTACAGCGCAACGTACTTACCGGTGCGGAAAAAGAAAACGGGGCACCTACCCACGCTGCCCATATGACGGACGTTGAACGCGATTTCATCCAGGCGTGCCGACATGCACAGAAAACTGCCCAACGTAAACGTCAGTGGTCGCTGCTCTTTGTCATTATCCTTGTTGCCCTCATCCTTGGGCTGATGAAAATCGTCACCGATATGGCGGAAATGACTGCGATGAAGAGTGGTCGTGCGACCGCTGAAGCGGGACAGAATCTGGCCCTCAGTGCATTCGCGAACGAGCAGACCGCACGTGCACAGGCGCAGACAGAGAAGCAGATTGCCGATGACCTCGCTCGCTTTGCGAATGCGCAGGCGCTGGTCATCCAGTCTCAGGCAGCCCTGACCCGCGACCCTGAGTTTAGCATGCTCGTCGCGTTGAAGGCCATGACGTACAGTGTGAACCCGCAGGTGGTTGATGCGCTACGCGAGACGGTATTTGCTTTTCCCCTCGCTGTGACACTGCATCAACAGCCAACACAACCGGAGCCAGTCGTCCACTGGCTTTTCTTTGATCGCCAAACACGCCATTTTGCGGCGGGTAATGCCGCAGGAGATGTTCTCATCTGGAGCTACGACCCGCAGAGCGACCAATGGAACGATCAGCCCACCGTACTCCACGGACATACCGGCGCGGTCACTGCTGGCGCATTCAGCCCGGATGGCACACAACTCGCTACTGCTAGCGCCGATGGCACGGTACGAGTCTGGGATATCGCCAGTGGCACGATCCGCCTTGTCATCACACATAAGGCTCCGCTCGTCGTGGTTCAGTTCAGCCCGAATGGTCTTCAGGTGCTGACGGCATCGAATGATGGGGCGGTACGCCTCTTCCACGCTGCCGATGGTGTGGAGTTGTACCAGTTTGATACACGCAGTCAGGGTGCCATCTATGCCACCTTCACACCAGATGGACAACGAGTGTTCACCGCATCAACCGATGGGGGGACGCGCCTCTTCGATGTAACCACGGGCAGTCAGGTATTTGCGTTCACCGATAGGAGCGAGCCAATCACGGACATGGATGTGAGCAACGACGGTCAATTCTTCGTCACTACGTCGCGTGATGGGAACGCCCAGATCTTTGATAGTGTCCAGGAAAGATCAGGCGCGGTTCTCCCCCATGTCGCCCCGCTGACATCAGGGCGATTTAGTCCTGACGGCAGGTTGCTTCTCACGGCATCGGAAGATGGAACCGCACGCCTCTTCGATGTAGCCACCGGCAATCTCGTACGGGTCTTTGCGGGCCACACTGGCCCCATCACGATGGCCAACTTCAGCCCTGACGGTCTTGCCATCACCACGGCGAGTGCCGATGGTACAGCGCGAATCTGGGATGTGGCAACCGCACACTCACTGTTCGTCCTGCCTAGCAATGGGGGATCACAACTGAGTATTGCCTGGGACACGAGCGGGCAGTTTCTTGCGACC
Organism: uncultured Oscillochloris sp.; assembly: GCA_903920315.1. Lineage (GTDB taxonomy): Bacteria > Chloroflexota > Chloroflexia > Chloroflexales > Chloroflexaceae > Oscillochloris. The sequence goes on along the minus strand of CAIXLU010000676.1, from coordinate 6,467 downwards.
GGCACCGACCACGGGGGCGTGCGAATCTGGAGAAATATGCTTACAGGCATCGTCGATCTGCGCTCAGCGGAGCGAGTTCGGCCAGATCACCATGCCGTTAGTCCGGATGGGCTCACGATCGTGGCAGGATATGGCGCACATATCGAGCTTCGCCACAGTGATGCGGGGGTTCCAACGATCCTGCTACCGCAGATCACGACGCCGCTCAGCACCACCGTGTTCAGTTCGGATAGCCAACTCTTGCTCACCACCGACGGAACAGACACCGCACGAGTCTGGGACGCGGCTACCGGGACGGAACGTGCTGCTCTAAGAGGTCATCAGGGTTCCGTACTCAACGCATCGTTTAGTGCGAACAGCACGGCGGTCGTCACTATCGGTGCAGACTCGACGGTTCGCGTGTGGAATGCGCAAAACGGTGATCAGAAATTCATGCCCCCACCGTATCAGCGCCCTCTCTCTATTGCGATTCTTAGCCCGGACGCCAGCATGCTCCTCACTGTAGATGATGCAGTCGCTCAGATCTGGGACATCCCTGGCAAAAAACTGGTCACTGAACTACGCGGCCACACGGCTGCGATCACAGGAGCGGCCTGGTCACCCGATGGGAAACGACTGGTCACAATCAGTGCGGATATGACTGGTCGGCTATGGGGGGGACGAGGTGAGACGACCACGGTGCAGATCAAAGGCCATACCGGCACATTGACAGGTGCCACATGGAGTCCCGATGGGCAGGCACTTGTCACAACGAGTCTGGATGGTACGGCGCGCCTCTGGATTTTCACACACGAGGAAGGGATAGCATCGCCCCCGAAAGACATCCGCATCCTGCGGCATCCGGCCACAACCATCACGAGCGTGGCATTTAACGCAACCAGCCAACTGCTACTCACGGCAGGAAGCGACGGCCTTGTGCGACTCTGGGGACGTGGCAGTGAACGCAGCCTCGCGCAACTCTACAGCCACGAACCAGGATTTACCCGCGTCGGATTCAGCCAAACCGGAGGCATGTTTACTACGGGAGCCGATGGGCAGGTGCGTTTCTACCGCTGTCCCATCTGTGGCACGGATGACGAAGTTTGGCAGCGGGCAAAAACCATCCCTGCTCGTCACCTCGACCCAGACGAGGAAAAATTGCTTGACGGGCTGATCACTCTCCCAGGTGAGCGGATCCCGCTCGCGCTATCTACCAGTACAACACCCACCTCTCGCCCATCAAGTTCATTAGGACTGAGTCCGACGAGTACGCTCATACCCACCTTGATATACACGAGCACTCCGCTTGTTCTACCAACAGCAATCGAGGTAACCGTTGAGTCCTTACTGCGTTCTACCGTAATGCCTTTACCTATACAAGATACTGGCAACACAGGCGGTAATCCTGGGAATGGCTCTGGAACAGACCAGGGATCACAGCCAGCGAGAACGACGGTGGTTGCGGAACCCACCAGTACGGCAGACTCGAACCCGGCATCCACTAGTCCGGCGTACCCGATCCCAGCACGCGCTAGCCCAGCCAACTCAAACCCAACAGCCAACCCCAACCCGGCACCCACCAGTCCGGCGTATCCAAACCCAACAGCCGACAGCCCAGCACCCGCTAACCCAGCACCCGCTAACCCAGCACCCGCTAACCCAGCACCCGCTAACCCATCCAACCCGAACCCAGCACCTGTTAGCCCTGCGTACCCGTAGCCTCTTGGCCACTCCCTCTCATGCCACACGGGTTGGAGCAAGAGTACAGTGTTCATAGATGTACGCGGCGGCACCTATGTTCGCTAGGGATTGTTTGTCGCGAATCCTGACCATTCCCCTATTCGCGCTGTGTGCGGTTGTGGGACTCCAGGGCGAGGGCAGCCTGGAGCAGCGCGAGTGCTTCTGCGTGCGCCCCACTCTGTTGGGCCGCCTCCGCCGCACGCTCAAGGTAGTGGAGCGCCCGCGTCGCTTCCTCTGCGCGGCTCCAATGACCCGCGAGCAGCGCGTCGTACGAAGACACGTCCTGCGCATCGTGCTGTTCATACCACTCCGCAATCGCACGGTGTAATTGGCGGCGCTGCGCAAAGAGCATCCGCTCGTAGGTCGCCTCACGCACGGCTGCGTCCACCCATACGACGGTCTGCCCATCAGGGTTGCGTGTGAGCAGTCCGCAACGACAGAGGCTATCGAGGAGTTCTTCCATCTGGGCGTCTGTATAGTCCGCCGGAATGATGGCGTGGAGGATGTCCAGGCGCACCTCCGACCCGATCACGCTGGCTGTTTTGAGGAGGAGTTGCTCCGCACTCGACCGCTCATCGAGGATGAGTGTTCGCGGACGGGCGAGACCGATAGGACGAAAAACCTGCTGGGGTGTTGCCTTGCCTTTGACCTCAATCGGCGGTAGTTCGGCAAAGTCCCAGTGTTCTGCAGCGGCACGGGCGAGCTGTGCATCGCAGAGGATCGGGTCGGCCACCATCATCAGCCGTGCCGCGAGGTTTGTGGCGTCGCCCAGGATTCCATAGGTGCGCTGGCTCGTCGCTCCATACGCCCCGGCCCGCATCACCCCATGGGCGATCCCGACTCGGAGTGTGCGATTAACCGCAATTCCTGGCGGTGGTGTCAGCAACGCCATGCCGGCCGCCACGGCATGGGAGGCGTCATCCTCGTGGGCACGTGGGATACCAAAGGCGGCGTAGAGGTAGTTGCCCTTATCGCCAATGGTTACTTGGAGAAGGACGCCACCGTGACTCCGGACGATGTCTTGTGTCCAGCGCAGCAACCGGTCAATCTCCGCTTCGGCCTCTGGCGATCCCTCATCATCAATCTCACCGAAATGTAGAAAGAGGGCGGTGGCGACGCGGAGTTCGGCGAGTAATGCGCTCGTTCCATCGCGGACTTTCATGTAGACATCGGCAAGTAGCCATGGGCGCACGTCCTCGTCGGCCAGATCGGGTTCCGGAGGCCACGGCGTTTCGTCCACGGGCACGGTGAGTCCCGCCACCACGGCCCATCGCTCGCCCTGGAGATCGGTGCGCCACTCGGTGATGGTGAGGGCATCGGGATGGGCGATACAGATGGGTGCTGCCACCAGTACGTCCCCCCGTGCGGCGAGATGTTCGCCCCCGGCGAGGCGGTCAATAGTGCGACCGACCACAAGCTCAATCCGCTGAATCTCTGGGTCGCCGACAAGCCAGCGCCGTGCGTGTCCGGCATTCACTACGACCTTCAGCCCACAGACGTGAGTGACCCCGCTGGGCATGACGGTAGGCGGAATATGAATCAGTGCCGTCTGCATTGCGGTACCGCAGGCCGTCGCCCGCATCCCATGGTCATCAGGAAACCAGCATGTGATGGCGTCGCCACTAAAGCAGATCGCACTGCCCCGGTAGCGATGGAGGACGTCGATCAGCACGTCGTAGACTCGGTTGATCTGCCTCGTCAGCTCCTCGGCCCCACGCTGATGTCCCATTTCGTGGGCCAACGCCTCGGTGAGCGGTGTGAAGCCCGAGATGTCGGCGAAAAGTGCGGCACCCGTGGAGAGATGGGGGAGCGGCCTGCCCTGGGCGAGAGCGAAGCGTCGATCCATCGGTAGGTAGGCCGCCGCACACTCGTGTCGCGCCTGCCGCCAATCAACCATGTCCTGCTCAAGCTGGATGATCTGATACCGCAGGCGTTGTTCGCGCAGGAGAACCTCGTGGGCCATGCGCTGAAAGACACGAGCCAAGTGGCCGAGGGCATCCGTACGGGCGCTGATGGGGTCAAGGGTATGCACATCGAAGCGACTCTCCTCCACCGCAATCGCGGCATCGGTTAGGTGTGCGACATGACGCAGGTACGCTTGTTCGGAATCGCGTAGCCGCTTCTGCTCAAGACAGACACTCACCCGTGCCTTGAGCAGCACCGGGTCGAAGGGTTTGGGCAAAAAGTCTATCGCTCCCCCCAAGATACTCCGCACAATATGTGGCATATCGGTCAGCGCCGAAATAACGACCACGGGAATATCGCATGTCTCAGGATTCGCCTTCAGTTTCTCCAAGACACCGAAGCCATCCATCACCGGCATCATAATGTCCAGCAAGAGCATATCAGGCGGTGTCTTTGCGACGATCGCCAGAGCCTCCTGTCCATTGCGGGCGCTGATTGTCGCATAGCCCAGATCGTCGAGTTCTTGCTCAAGCAGTTCGATATTCAGCGGCTCATCATCAACAATCAGGATGGTCGCCGAATGGGCATCGCTCTGAGTCGTATCGTTCATCGTGACGCTCCATCAGGGTCGGGGAGAGGGGGTTCATGGGTGAGCGGAATCGTAAAGGTGAAGACCGAACCAACGCCGGGGGTACTCACCGCCTCCAGATCGCCACCCAGGAGCCGAACCATTCGTCTGCTGATCGTGAGTCCCAGGCCCGTCCCACCATACTGACGTGTGGTACTACTGTCGGCCTGTTGAAATGCCTCAAAGATCTGCTCCAAGGCATCGGGTTCGATCCCAATACCGCTATCGGTAACGGAGACCGCGATCTGCGCGCCAACGTGACGGGCGGCGACGACGATCTGCCCGGTGTGGGTGAACTTCGCCGCGTTCGAGAGCAGGTTCAGCGTGATCTGCCGCAGCATTGCTGGGTCAGAGGTAAGTATCGGCAGGGCGGCACGGTCATAGCTCACGGAGACATCCGCTCGAAGGAGCGGGGTGGCGATGTCCACGCATTCCGTGAGCAGGAGAGCCACATCGCAGGGCGCGAACTGGACGTTCATCCGTCCCGCCTCAATCTTGGCGATGTCGAGGATCGTGTTGATCAGCGTCAGAAGATGTTCGCCGCTGCTCAGCACCTTGTCGAGGTTCTCGATCTGTTTGTCGGGGAGGACGCCGCTCGCCTTGCGCCGCACAATCCGGGTGAACCCCAGGATCGCGTTGAGCGGGGTGCGCAGCTCGTGGCTCATATTCGCCAAAAACATGCTCTTCGCCTGGTTGGCCTGATCGGCGGCATTTTGGGCCTTGCGTGCAGCGTCAAGCAGGCGTGCGTTCGTAATCGCCACCGTGGCCTGCTGCGCGAGATTGTCGAGCAGACGCATATTGTCGGCGGAGAACGGCTCATCGTCGTACATGCGCCAAACTGCCAATACCCCCACCAACGGGTGTCCTGCCAGAAGCGGAGTTGCCATCAGTTGCATGCGTACACCGCTCGGGCCACTCGGCAGGGTCGCCGAACGCGGATCGGCGCGCGTGTCACGGATAATGGCGCTCTCCCGGCGGGACGCAATATCACCGATGATGCCTTCATGGGGATAAAAAGTGTGGGCGAGCAGGGCATCGCGCAGGGGGCCACGGGCGGCGACAGCGCGTAACCGCGTATCGTGGGAATCGGGGAGAAGGATCGCACTGCTGTGCGCCTGCACCAGCGTACATGCGTGATGGACAATACGCGGAAGAATCGTCGGCACATCAAGGCTTGCCAGCACATCGCGACCGATTGTGGCAAGGGCCGCGTTCTCACGCCCATAGCTGCGCAAGCCCATCTGAAGCGTGAACGCGCTTCGCTTTTCCGACCGAAGCCGATCCTGAAAATACTCAATGAGTAACGCGGCAGTTATCGGGAGGACAATGCCGATCTGTCCAAGCGGCGACTGAGGGAGCCGAAAAAACGGAATCATGCCGACCATAATCGGAGAGATCAGGCAGAGGGCGGCGACATGCATCACCCAGGAGAGATGCCCATCGCCCCAAACAATGATCAGCGGAACGATGAGGATCAGGGTGACCAGGAAGAAGGGGAAGGTGAACCCGTAGAAGAGAGTCATGCCAATCCCAGGAGCCAGCGTAACGAGGAAGAACTCTCCCACCGTACGGGCGGAAAGACGTCTGCGAACGGCACCGGCCATCAGGGCAACCACGAACCCGAAGGGCAGACTCAACGCGGCTGACGTCAGCAATGCGTGGGTCATGAGGGGGACACTGAACCAGATAATGATGACACCGACAAACCCATAGAGCAAGGTTGTCTGCACCATAAAGCGCAGCCTGCTCGCCGTAGCCATGGGATTGCCGCTCGCCGTTGCGTCAGTTATCGCCTCGACCGTGGCAAAGGGGATGCCTCGTGATCTTCTTTGGCGTTTCATAGATCTCGTTGCACGGGCCGTGTCAGGTGATTCCCGCGCCAGATTATGGGCATATCCACTGAGAGTACTTCACATACGTATCACGTACCTCACCCCGAAATCGTGTAAAAACACCTCCGATGCCATTCGTTGGTGTTTTTTTGTTGCGCACCTTATCCTACACGTGACATATATTTCACTATTCACATCAGACGATGTGCTATGATTGTACCCTAATTCAGGTCTGGTGATGCCATCGCGGTCATCTTCATTCCTCCGACGTTCTTCCGACGTTCCCCCTCTCGCTCCTGCTCATTCCTGCTCATACGTCATGCGCTCGCATCACCGTCCCCCCGACGATGAACAGCGGGTGTCGTATGAACCCTCTCGCCGCC
>CAIXLU010000675.1 GCA_903920315.1 uncultured Oscillochloris sp. | reverse complement strand
CGTGATATCTCCCGTGTCCGGGTCAATACTGCGTCGGTACAAATCTTTGGCCCCGCGCAGGTGCCAGTCAATGCGCTGCTGAATGGCGTGCGTGTCCGGTCGCGGCTGGCTGGACTGCTCCTCGCGGGCGTCTTCCCAGCGCGCCGCCAGCCGCACCGACCAGCGGGCGTCCTGAAGCGGGCGCGTGGCAGGGATGAGCGTAAATATGCGTGGGTTTGCCGCAATCAGCAGGGCGACATGCAGCCGCCACGAGAGATCATCCGCCGCATGGCCAACCGCCACGATCAACGTGTCGAGATCATAGGTTTGGGCGGGGTTCATCGCTTCTGCAAGCGCACGGGCGGAGACGTGACTCCGGTGGGCGCTGCTTTGGAGCATCCAGTCGTCAATGACTCGCTGCTGTGCGTCGCTGGTTGCGGAGGGCGGAATATCCCAATGGCCGATCCAGGCCACCACATCGCGGATACCGATGATCTGCCTGGCGATCTGGCGGCTTGGCCCGACGCCGGTGATGATCCCCGCCGCCACGCGCTGACAGAACCAGGGGACGATGGCTCCGCCGTTGATTTTGACGAGGATAAAGCTGCCATTCTCCACCCGTGGAATCTCCACCGGCGCGCTTCGCCGTAGGGTGGCGGGCGGCGTGAGGCGGTAGAAACCCTCAAGCGAAATCATGGGTTGGAACCGCTGCGGGCCATTCGCCAGCACCGTTATCATCGTCTGGATCTCTTCATGCGTGCCCTCGACCCCATACCAGCGCCGTGTGATCTCGCGAGCCTCGACCACCACCGGCTCAACCGGACGACCTTCTTCTTCCCAGATCACCGCAGCCACGGCATCCGCGTTGTCGGGGGTCGCTTGGCGGATTCGCTGCGGCAGTGCAGGTGGAACATAGGGGACGGCAACAGCCCGCCTGGTCGTCGGTACGTGCAGCACGTTTCCGGTTGGTGGCAGCACCACCGACATACCGCTGGCGCGCAAGCCATCGGCCAGACTGTTGCGTGCACCTCCGTCACCGTGAACCAGTGCCACCATACGCGGGCGGATCTGCTGGGCGAACCCGATCAGCTCGCCCTGATCGGCGTGTCCTGAAAGGTAGTAGGTCGTCACCTTCGCCGACACTGTAATGGTCTGATCGCCAAAAACAACAGTTTTTTGCTGTCCGCTGGCAACCTGCTGGAGCATCCGACCTGGAGCTTCTTCGTCCTGGTAGCCTGTAAGCGCCACCGTCGCCTCGGGCCGTGGCAGCAGACGCTCGGCATACCAGCGGCTCGGCCCGCCGGTCAGCATCCCCGAACTGGCAATAATACAACTGGGCGGTTCGTGGAGAATACCCTTGCGCTGAGCGGGTTCGACCATATGGATCGTGTCGGTGAAAAAGACCGGCTGGCCGCGCACAATCCGCTGGCGCACCGATGGGCTGAGGAAGGTGGGAATAGTGCTGTAGGCGGCGCATACGCGGCGCACCAGCCCGTCTACCCACACGGTAAAGTGCGGAATCTCGCGCCGCCGCTGAGCTTCTTGCAGGATGAGAATCACCTCTTGGGCGCGACCAAGGGCAAAGGCCGGGATCAAGACGTGGCCACCGCGCTGGATGGCCTCCGCCACCTCGGCGACCAGGCGCTGCTCCTCTAACTTCCGGGTTGCGTGTTCCCGTCCGCCGTAGGTCGACTCCAAAATCAGGATGTCGGGTTCGCTGACGAGGGGTGCCTGTGCGCCCTGGATGGTGCGCTGCGGAGCGACGCTAATATCGCCCGAGATCACCACCTTCCCTTCGGGATGTTCCAGTCCCACGCTCACGGCCCCGGCGATGTGGCCCGCCAAACGCAGGGAAATGACCAGACCGGGGATCTCGCGGATCGCAAGCCGGTCATCCACCGGCAGAGGCATCAGGTGTTGCAGCATCTGCTCCACCGCTTCGCTGTCGTACAGGGGCAGTTCAAGCTCTTCTGCGGCACGCTTCTCCATCACCGCGATGGCATCGGCCAGCATAATCGTCATCAGTTGGATGCTGGCCGAAGTGGAGTAGATCGGCGCACTCGGATACATGCGGTGGAGGATCGGCAGGGCACCGATATGGTCGGCGTGGGCGTGGGTGACGACGATGGCCGCCACCTGCTTCCCCTCCAAAAGCGAGAAATCCGGCAGCCGCTCCTCGGCCAGCCCACTCATGCGAACGCCCGCGTCTACAATCAGCCACACGTCATCGAACCGTAGGGCGACGCAGCTCGCGCCGACTTCCGATGCCCCGCCGAGAAAAATAATATCAAATGCCATAGGTCTCCTGCGCAATGGAGTGAGGTCGCCGTGCATCAATCATACCGCATAAGCAGGGGATGTGCGGTTGATACTATTTTGTCCTCCGCCGTCGGGCCGTGCGAGGTGAGCATGATCGGCAGGCCCAGATCGCGCTGCACGGTGCGCAGCAGTTCATCTGGCCCGCTGAGGTGCGTGAGCAGAGGCCGACATCCCGCCAGGGCGGCGGTGATCTGCTCCTGGTAGCCCAGATCCTGCGGGTTCGGCGCGGGGATGATTCGCTCGATCCGCAGCGGCCCAACCTGATAACCCCGGCAGATCCGAAGTTCGGGCAAATCCGCGATGCGGTCGAGGCATGTGACGGACAGGCCATCCAGATGCCCCACCACGTCCAGGGCGTAACGTAAAAGTACCGTGTCAAGCCAGCCGGTGCGGAAGCCCTGCTGCCACATGTGCATCCCGTTGCGCGCATCGGGCAAGGCGGTGGTCAGGGCCGAATCCTCGCTCGGCAGCGGCCCGGCCCCGTGGCGAGTGGTGTAGGCGCGGGTGATGCCAATCCGGCTGATCTGCCCCGCGTAGCCAGCTTCGGCCAACAGCGTATCGGCATTCTGGAGCGTTGTGGTACTCCAGGTGGTGTGGGGATGGAATCCGCGCCACTCATCGAGCAGCACGCCCTGGGCACCCTCGAAGATCACCGCGCCCGGACGGTTCAGGATGGCGTGCAGGTACTCGCCCGGAACCACCTGGGCCTGGGCGCTAAACTCGGCGTAGGCATCCAGCAGCCAGTCGGCCCAGGCCGGGTCGGTGAGCAGATCCAGCTCGGCGGCAGCATGATCGTTGCTGGGCAGGGATGGGCGCAGGGCCACCAGTTTGCTCAGATTCAGCTCGCGTAGCTTAGATAGTTTTATGTAAAGCACATCCCGATTGGCCATATCGCCCGCGTGCAGAGCCACATCCGGGTGAGCCAGGGCATCGGCCACCGTCTCGCCAACACCGACGCCGCAACTGCCGTGGCGACTGCCAGCGCGGGCCAGTTCGCGCAGGCGGTTGATCGCCCGCCCGAACGGGGTAATCACCAGGGCACGGGCGTCAATGGTTGTGCGGGCGAAGGCATCGGGTACACCGATCTGGCGCAAATGTTCTTCCTCGGCCAGCATGGCCAGCGGGTCGAGAATCATAAAACGTGAGAGGTGCGTCCCTGCGCCGGCCAGAGTCCCCGCGCCAAACTGGGCAAAGACGTGTTTCTGCGGCTGCGGGCCAGGGGTGACGACGCGATGCCCGGCCTGGGTACCGCCGTTGTAGCGCACCACCGTATGAGCGTCGTAGACGCGGGTCAGGAAATCGGCCACCGACCCCTTGCCCGCGTCGCCAAATCCCAGGTCAACGGTGAGAAATGCGTGGTTCATACGCCTCCCATGTGTTTGGAATGGGCGGCATTGCCGCCCATTCCAAACAAATAACTACAATCGCCCGTCATCCCCCATCCCCGTGGCCACCGGCAGGAGCCCGATGGCCGCCCGCGTGACCGGCGGTCGGACGGCGGCGTAGCGGGCCAGAGCCGATGCCGCCGTGGTCGCCGCGCCCTTGTCACAGCCTGCCGCCACCAGATCCACCGCACCGACGGCGAGATCGTCCACGGTGCCCTCGCAGAGCCCAATAGTGAGGGCAATCGTCTCGCAGACGGCGGCCTCGTCATTGAGCATCAGCACGCGCTCGCCCAACAGCCCGCGCCAGTGGGCCTGGATCGCCGGGTCGCTGCCGTGGCTGGTGTTGGTGGGCACGATATGGAAGTGCTCGTAGCGCTCCTGAAGCTCAGCCAGTACCTTCTTCAGCGGCAGATCGCGCTCCAGCGTATCACCGATATGCTCCTTGACGATGGCGCGATTCACGTTGGCGTAGGGCTTCTCGTCGCCGATGGTGAAGAGGTAGCCCTTGTGGCCGCGCTTCTCGTAGCAGTCAATCGCCGTGTGGCGGGACATAAAGTACATCGCCAGTTCGTAGCTCTCGTAAACCTGACCACCGCCGCCGCCCTCGATGTAAATCTTGCCCAGATCCTCGTCCATCTCCAGGCCAGACTCAAACTGGCCGATCTGAAGGGGGACACTGTCGCAGGTGGCGTCACCCACGGCGCCGAAGAGAACCTGGGGGTGTGCCACATAGCCGCGCTGGATAAGGACGCGCATCAGCGCACCCAGCTTGGTCTGCATCACCCGTGGCACATTGCCCATCGAGCCGGTAACATCAAAGATCACCGCGATGGACAAGGACTCCGGGTGTATATCGCTATCGCGGCTCTCGCGGTTCACGCCGTAGGGGTTCATCTGGTCGTGAATTTTGATAACGCCGCTGCTACGCACATCGCTATCGTAGGTGAAGGCGGTCGTCTTGGTAGCCTTGCGGTGGTTCTGTCGCGCCTGATAGGCGGCGTCGCTCCAATCTGAGTGGCCCATGGTGGTTCTCCTTCATGATTAAGGTAGGGGCGAAGCATTCGCTAGATGAAAGCTTCGTTCTTACGCTGATTCCCTGGGGCGGATGCTTCGCCCCTACGCTGATGGACGGGATACCGTCGGCATCCGAAACGGACGAAACGTGGGCGGGCCGTAGAGATCGCCCAAGATGGTGCGAAAATCCTCAAGTACCTGCCAGGCGTCGCTATGGCGGCGGGCAGGTGCGGGGATGAGGCAGGCCCGCAGGAGTGCCTGGATGGGCTTAGGCGTACTGTCCGGTGGTGCGATCCCGCTGCCGCCGAGCAGTCGCACCATCAGCCGGGCGGCCATGTACAGGTCGGTGGAAGGTGTGGCCCCTTGGCGAGCCGACACCTCGGGCGGGTAGTCATCAGCATAGGGCGTGCTAATCGCCTTGATCGGCTCGCCAATCGCCACGCTGTAGCACCAGTCAATCAGGATGCCGTTGTGGTCGGATGGACGAATGAGCAGGTGCGTTGGCAGCACCGCACCGTGAACAAGGCCAATCCCGTGGGCGGTGCCAAGTGCGGCCAGGGTGCGATTGAACATCCAGGCGGCATCAGCAGGATGCAGACCCTGCGGGTAGGCCCGCAGCACCTCGGCCAGAGAGAAGACGTCCTGCTCGGGGCGCAGCACGTTCACGTGGCGCTGATTACCCGCCGTATCGCGCAGCAAAAAGGACTCGATCAGGGTTGGGAAGTGGGCACGTACCGGCTGGCCCGCCAACTCCTTATCAATCCGACTCAGGGCGCGGGACTCGGCGGCCAGCAGATCGTTGTTGCGTGGGCTGCGCGCCACCTTCAGCAATGCCGGGGTGCCGTTCCCACGTGCCGCGAAGAGATCGCACAGGTCGCCTGTGATTGGCTCACGGTAGCCGACATAGCTGCGCCCGCCGCTGGCGGCGCGGATACGCTCAGCCGTGCCGTAGGTTCCTTCGGCCAATTTGCTTTGCGCCGCCTCATACCAGCCCTGAAGCTGGCGGAACGCCTCGTTGGCCGCCGTCCACTGCCCAGGATTGTGGTCAGGATGGGCGGCAAGGGCCAGCGCCCGGTACTGCCGCCGCAGCTCCTCGTCGGGTTCGTCGCCCAGCGTGCCAAAGACATCCTCTGGCTCCACGGCCCGCAGCATCAGATGGATCATCTCGTTGAGGGTGCGTGCCATCGCCTGCCTGCCTTCCCTACGTGAATAGTATCAACCTGACACTAAGTATAGTGTATAGAAGACAAAAAGTCAAGAGGGAAAATATGAGAAGAGTCGCCGGGGGGCTGAAGCCCCCGGCTCTGGTCTACGAAGCCCGCCTGCGCGGGCTCGGACAGCCCAGGCGGGCTTCGTAAACCGTAGCCCGCCCGTTTACGGGCCGGGCACGTGATGTGACAGGGTGACTTCTGCAGTATTGCTAGGAATCTTTGCGTCTTTGCGTCTTTGCGTCACACCATACGCACATGTGATGCAAAGTAGAGAATGACGGTTGACGCGACTCTGTCAAGCTAGTAAAATGCGCCACACGTACATAGATTTGTGTAGATTTATCGGACTTTGCAGGTCAGGTGTTATAGCAATCCGCTTGGAGTTATGAAGGAGGAGTTAAGGCTTTAGCCGGTTGAAGCCTTGACTCCTCCTTCATAACCGGGATGGGATTACGATAACTGAGAGGATCGGTGCCATCATGCAATACGTTGGTCTCTGGATGGCCACCGCGACGTTTCTGGGGATCTGGTGGGGACATGTCGGGGTGCGCTGGATCGAGGCTCACAGCCCCGATGTGCGTCCTGTTGCCCTGCTTCTGATCATTGCTGGCCTGGGGCTGCATTATTGCAGTCTGATCTCGTCGAGCCTGACGACCAGCGGGGTGTGCAGCATCTTTGGCATGACACTGCTCTGGGACGCCTTTGAACTTTACCGGCAGCAGAAGCGTGTGATCAAGGGTCACGCCCCGGCAAACCCATCCAACCCGCGTCACGCCGCCTACCTGTCCGCCCCCAATAGCCACGCCACCACTGCCGATCTGCTCAAGCGCGAGCCGTCCGACCCGACGGCTGCTCGTCTGCAGACAAAAGACAGAGTAGGCCGCACGGCTGGCAGTGATTAGGATTAGTATTACACCATGATTACCTACACCATCGCTATGCCCGAGCCGCACACTCATCTCTACCACGTCGAGGTGGTGGTTGACGCTGTATCCGCACCCTGCCTCAATCTGGTGTTACCGGCGTGGACGCCGGGTTCCTACATGATCCGCGAGTTCGCTCGCCATATTCAGGAGTTTACCGCCCACGGCCCCGATGGCACAGAGCTTCCCTGGCGCAAGACGGCTAAGGATACCTGGCAGATTGACGCTGATCAAGCCCCTGGTGTGGTTGTGCGCTACAAGGTCTACGCCAACGAACTGACTGTCCGCACCAGTCACCTCGACTCCCGCCACGGCTACTTCAACCCGGCCAATGTGTGCATGTACGTGCCTGACCGCACCAACGAGCAACTCGCGGTCACTGTCGCGGTGCCCGAGGGCTGGCAGGTGAATACGGCGCTTGAGGCGGGGGTCGGGGGGCAGGGGGACGGGGAGGAATCGTCGTTTACGTTTATTGCGCAGGACTACGATGAGTTGGTAGACAGTCCCTTCGAGTGCGGGACTCAGCGCGTCCTCACCTTTAGCGTTGATGCGGTGCCGCACGAGATTGTGATCTGGGGGCGAGGGAATGAGGATGAGGCCCGGCTCATCGCCGATACCCGGCGCATCGTCGAGGTGCAGCGTGATATGTTTGGTGGCCTGCCCTATCCGCACTATTGTTTTATCCTGCACCTCACCGACGGGCGCGGCGGCGGACTTGAACACCGCAACAGCGTTACCAACATGGTTGACCGCTGGACATTTCGGCCCGATCAATCCTACGAGCGGTACTTGTCGCTCACCAGCCACGAACTCTTCCACGTCTGGAATGTGAAACGGCTGCGCCCAGCGCCCCTTGGCCCCTTCGACTACCGCAGCGAGAACTACACGCGCCTGCTCTGGTTTGCAGAGGGAGTGACGTGCTACTACGATAAACTGCTGCTGGTGCGGGCGGGGCTTATGCGGCACGAGCGTTACCTGGAGAAGCTGGCCGACGAGATCCTGAGCCTCCAGAGCCAGCCAGGCCGTCACCTCCAGAGCCTTGAGGAGAGCAGCTTTGACGCCTGGGTGAAGTACTATCGGCCCGATGAGAATAGCGCCAATACCAGCATTTCCTACTACCTGAAGGGAACTCTGGTCTGTTTGGCGCTGGACATGGAGATCCGTCGGCGCACAGGCGGATCGTGCAGCTTAGACGGCGTGCTGCGCGATTTATACGGGCGCTACCCGATGAACGGGCCGGGCATCCCCGAGAATGGCGGGGTGCTGGCGGTGGTGGAGGAACTGGCCGGTGCGCAGGACGGGTTCTTCCGCGATTTCTTCGCCCGCTACATTGCCGGAACCGCCGAGATTGACTACACATCCGCCCTCGCCACGGTTGGCCTTGAGCTACGCTGGAGCCACCGCCAGCCAGGGGAAAACGGTGTCGCCCCGGCATGGCTGGGGATAAAGTTCAAGCGCCAGGGTGAGCGTACTCTGGTTGCCTCGGTACGCAGCGATAGCCCCGCCTACGCCGCCGGAATTTATGCCGACGATGAACTGCTGGCGATGGATGGCTGGCGTGCGAACCAAGATTGGCTCAACGCACGGCTAACCGAGCGCGTCCCCGGCGACACGGTACGCCTGAGCCTCTTCCGCAACGATCTCCTCATTGAGGTATCGGTTGTGCTTGGCGAAGCTCCCTACGACAACCTGATCATCGTCCCCGTGGCCACGCCTGTCGCCGCGCAGCAGCGGGCCTACCGCGAGTGGCTAGGATGATCATCAGATCGGGTGCTGTTGCCGGTTCCTCTCAAACCCTCGGGGTCGCTCGGCGTGCGGTGTCGTGGGCGGGTCGCCAGCACATCAAAACGTGCATCGTTCGTCGTAAAGCTGCGCCGACCTGTCCAGGGTGCCGGTGGGGCCACGGTAAAATTAGCAAGCGCGGCGGCTGCCGCCTCGTAGTTCACTCGCCAGCCGCGATAATCGCGCCAGGCAATATCAATCGGCTGCTCAATCGGCACGTTAGCGGCCCGCATATGCTCAACTCCATGCACAAATGCCTCAAACGACAGATCAAGGGCGTCGGTAGGAAGTGGATCTTCATTCACCGGATGTCCGGAGATTCGTGCCAGATGGCGCATGGCGACATAGCCTGATCGCAGGCACTGGCGCGCCTCTGGCGGTGCGTGATTCGGTGCGACGGACAGATAGAGCGCGGCAGCATCTAAGATGGCTTGGAGGCTCACCACCCACGACTCGTGCGGATCCGGCGAGCGGAAGATCATCAGCCAGGGGTAACTGGCGTGCGACTCGTGGATGTCCGCCGCCCAGTTCTCCCAGGCGGCAAACAGCGCGGGCAGGGTCGTCATGCCCTGGATGAGTTGGTGGCGAGCCAGAATTTCTGGCCCCCATGCGGGGACGCCCGCACGGCTGCTCAGCGCCGTCACCAGAGTCTCGCGGCGATTGTAGGCGCTATAAATCGTCGGCAGATAGCCAATCTCCAAAGCCACGACGATCATGCCGGTGGCGGCTGCCGTAAACTCCAGGAGGGTCGCGCCCCCGTGCGGATCATCTGCCAGACCTAGCGTGGTAAACGACGATCCCGCCAGCCGAAGGCAATCGCCAAACGTCCCGCCCACCAACGGCCACAACATCAGAGCGTAGCCCATCAAGAACATCGTCATCCAGCTCACCAGCGTGGCAAGCATCACGAATGGGCCGAGCAGGGCGAGAATGCGATCCTTCTTCACATACTCAGCCTGACGATTGGTGATAAACAGGAAGATGGTGCGGACAACTCCCAGTGTCGCAAAGGCGATGAATGAGCGGTTGAAGCGGGGCAGGATGATCGTGCCAATCATACTGCGCCACGTCCCGATGATCAGGATGAGACCAAGGACAAAGCCGATCCAGCGAAGAAACAACTCCATAGATCTCCTTACGCGAGGCGGTGTTCAGTCAGGGTAGTGGTAATGCTCTGGCCGCCGACCTCGATGTAGATCTGGCCCTCGGTCACCGAGATCTCAAGGCTGGTGCGGCGCTCAACAGCGGCACCCAGGGCGGCCATAAAGCGGGCGTCGAGGGCGAAGATCGGAATCGTTTCGGCACGGTGGATGCGCTTACCGGCCAACTGCTGCTTGAGAACCTCGGGGTTGCGGTGGGTGTAGATCACAACCCGCGCCGCCTGCTTGCTGGCTCGATGCAGACGATCCGCGTCGGGCATGCCTACTTCGACCCACACAAGCATCTGCCCGGTGAGATCACGCACCGCCACAGCGGGTTCGTCCCCGGCTGCAATGCCCTGGGTAAAGGCGATGCCTTCGCGGTATTCTAGGCAGTAGCCGATCACTCGCGACAACATATACTCCATCGTCTCTGATGGCTGTCGAGCCACCCGCAGATCAAGCGACTCGTAGACACCGCGATCCATATTGGACAAATTAATAGCAAACGTGTAGATCGTCGCTGTCTGTGCCATAGAGATTCCTTATCTACACTTGATTCCTCTCCCCCTGCCCTTTTTTCACCGAGGGAGAGAGGAAATTCCGCAGCAGCCCTCACCCCCAGCCCCCTCTCCCGTTCTGGGAGAGGGGGCTGGGGGGTTCTGAAACCTGAAAGCTGAAACCTGAAACCTTGTCCTAATACGCACGCAACTCCTTCACTATTGCGGCGGTGACGGTGTGGTGGGGGTATGGCGGCGGGGTGCGGCGCGGGTAGGTGCGGTTGCTGAGGATCACGAGGGCGGCATGGGTGGCGGGGAGGAGTACCAGAACTGGCCCGGTGAATCCGGTATGTCCAATACTGCCGAGTGGGGCCTCGCCCATAAAGCTGGATCGGTCGCGCATCCAGCCCAACCCGCTGTGGAGAGGTTTGCCGGTGGTGGTATCCATATGGCTGGTGTGGTCGCGGATCGCCAGGGCGACGGTGGCCTCGCGCAGGATCTGCTGCCCGCCCCACGCCCCATCCTGAAGCCAGAGCGTCGCGAAACGAGCTATGTCGGCAGCGGTGCTGAACAGCCCGGCGTGGCCGGTCACCCCGCCCAAGGCATAAGCGCTCTCGTCGTGGACGACACCGTGAACAATGCTGCCACGCCATTCAAGATCCATCTCGCTCGGGGCGATCCGCGACTGGAGTTGCGCGGGCGGGCGGAAGCAGGTTTCGGTCATGCTCAGGGGGCCGAGGATAAGTTCGCCCATGACACTATCGAGCGGCGCACCAAAGGCCGCCGCTACCACATCGCCCAGCAGCATGCTGCCGATATTGGTGTACATCGTCATGGTGCCGGGCGGGTGGGCGGGCATGAGCGCGTAGGCCGTGGCGCGGATCGCGTCAGCACTCGAATCGCGCAGGGTCGAGAGGCGCAGATCCAGGCCAGAGCTGTGGGTGAGCAGGTGGCGCACAGTTATCTCGCGGGCGCGGAGACCGGGCAAAAAGCGGGCCACCGGGTCGTCGAGGCGAATCAGGCCGCTATCGTACAGAATCAGGGCCGCCGTAGCGGTGAAAAGCTTGGTCAGCGAGGCGAGATCGTAGATCGTGGTCGGAACAACCGGCTGCGAGCCGGGGTCGCCGTACATGGTGGTTCCATACGCGGCGTAGTGGGTAACCCGTCCGGCGTGTTGAGCGTAGACAACCGCGCCGGGGAATATTCTCGCGGTGATCGCGTCAAAGGCGAGGGCGTCAATCCTGACGGATGGCATCTCTTCTCCGATGGGGGGTGGTTTTGTTGCGTTCTTTGCCTCAGAATTATCGGAAGATGTGCCTCATATGTCAAGTTGCGCCTCCACGGGCTTCAGGGCATGAGCAACGTCCTCAGGAACCCGGTCGCCCGGCGACTGAAGTCGCGGGCTACATCTACGACGCCCGCCTGCGCGGGCT
>CAIXLU010000674.1 GCA_903920315.1 uncultured Oscillochloris sp. | reverse complement strand
CGAAGCCCGCTGAAGCGGGCTGATATAGCCCGCTTCAGCGGGCTTCGTTGAATCTAGCCCGCCCGTTTACGGGCCGGGCGGGTGGGATGACAGCGTGACTTTTGCGGCATTGCTAATTTTTGGATGAAATTGCCAGAATTGCATCCAAAAAAACAGGAACCCTGGCGCACCGACTCAGGCCAGGATCTGCTCGGGCTGGATGCGGTACGTGTTAAGCGACTCGTCCAGATCGACCTGGAGCGCACTGTTGAACAGGTTGTTGACGATCATCAGCGCGCCGAAGACGGTCAGATCGACGATCTGGGCGTGGGTGAAGTGCTGCGCCAAGTGTGCGTAGAGCGCGTCGGGAACCCGCTTGGCGTCGGCGGCCAACTGACGCCCGAACTCGACCACGGCCTGCTCGCGCTCGTCGAGGATAATGTTCGCCGGGTCCTCGCCGCCGTCAATGATCTCGCGCCGCATGAAGGTCAGGCACAGCTCGCAGGCATTCTCCTGCGAGATCGCATGGCAGAACAGAATGGCCAGTCGCGAACCCAGCACCGGCTTGACCCGGTCGAACAGGGTGTACCACTCCAGCACGGCGTGCAGGGCGGTTGGGGAGTGCAGCAGGGTGGCCTTCATATTCGTAACGACGCCGTGCTCGCGCACGATGGTGTCGTACTCGGCCTGAATCTCGGGCGGGGCGTCCTCACGGCGAACGAGGGGAATGCGGGACATCGGGATGGTTCCTTTCTGCCAGTTAATGGGTATTCTAACGTGAAAATAGCCGATAGCCGATAGCCGATAGTCGGGCATCCGTGGCCATTTTCATCGGGTGTTGTGCGCGAAACGCATGGTTGTCTAGAGGGAGATCGCGCTCAGAACGCAAGCGATCTCCGGCTCCCCCTGTCGGACACGCGGTGGTCAGAGATGCGAAACATGGGACGCTGGCTCCTCTACCGGGACAAAGTATACTATGTTGACCGATATTATGATGTTTAGACTATACCCGAATAGGAGTTCCTGTCAAGCGGAGCAGACGGATAGTTGCCGAGGGGAATGACCATCCCAGAGATCCATTGGACACCCCAGATACTAAGCGAGTCCTAAGCGGGCTTGAATATGATGGAGACGGTAGGTGATCGCCCTGCGCCGACTGCCCGGTGGCCGTACCCCCGCATCTGACATTGAGGAGATACACTGATGGAGAAGGAGCCAGCGGGGTGCGTTGGGACGAGCGACACCGCAGATCATATGCCCCAGGAGCCGATTGCGATCATCGGGATGGGCTGCCGCTTCCCTGGCCCAGACGGGCAGGCGGTCACGACGCCGGATGCCTTCTGGGATCTGCTCTGCTCTGGGGCAGACATCGCCCGCCCTGTCCCAGCCAGTCGTTGGGATGTTGATGCGGTCTATGATCCGACGCCTGAGACGCCGGGCAAAATTTATGTGCGCGAGGGCTACTGGCTGGAGGATGTGGATCGCTTCGACGCGGAGTTTTTTCAGCTCGCAGCCCGCGAGGCGGCGGCGATGGATCCGCAGCAGCGGCTGCTGCTGGAGGTGAGCTGGGAGGCACTGGAGTCAGCGGCCCTGCCCCCGACGAGCCTCGCTGGGAGTCAGACCGGCATCTATCTGAGTTCGTTCTGGGACGATTATTCGGCCCAGCGGCTCTACACCGGCTCAGGTCAGCAGATTGGCCGTTACGCATTGCTCAGTTCCATGCGGGCGATGGCCTCCGGGCGGCTCGCTCACCTGCTTGGCGTACACGGGCCGAATCTCCTGGTTGACACGGCCTGCGCGGCCTCGCTGACCGCCATCCACTTGGCTTGTCAGGCGTTGCGGATGGGCGAGTGCGATCTGGCCCTAGCGGGTGGAGCTTATCTGCTGTTCGGGCCGGAGAACATGCTGGGTTGGTGCCAGATGGGCGCGTTGTCAGCCGATGGGCGCAGCAAAACCTTCGACCAGCGGGCGGATGGCTTTGGGATGGGTGAAGGCGCTGGAGTGGTGGTTCTGAAGGGCCTGGCGGCGGCCAAGGCGGCGGGCGATCCGATTTTGGCGGTGATCCGAGGTTCGGCGCTCAACCACGGTGGGCACAGCCGGACGGTGACGACGCCCAATGGGCAGGCGCAGCGGGCGCTGCTGCGACAGGCACTGCGGCAGGCGGGGGTGGATCCGCACGCGATCCAGTATGTGGAGGCTCACGGCACAGGGACGAGGCAGGGCGACCCGATTGAGGTTGGGGCGTTGGACGAGGTGCTTGGGGTGGGGCGTGCGGCGGCGGGGGTAGCCCCCTTGCTGATCGGCTCGGTCAAGAGCAACATCGGCCACCTGAATGCTGCCGCTGGGATGGCCGGGCTGTGCAAGGTGGTGATGGCGATCCAGCACGCCGCTGTGCCGCCGACGTTGCACATCACCCAACTCAACCCGCGCATCCCCTGGGAGCGGCTTGGGGTGGCGGTACCCACCGCTATGACGCCGTGGCCGGAGTCCGCTGAACCACGGATGGCGGGCGTGAGTGCCTTTGGAATCAGCGGCAGCAATGCCCACGTGGTTTTGGAGGCTGCCCCAGAGACGCCGCTGGAGGCACGCACAGATTCGCGCCCGCTGCACCTGCTGCCCATCGCGGCGAGGGACGCGGCGGCGCTGGATGCCTATGTCCAGGCATACATCAGCTACCTGGACGCGCACCCGCAAGTGAATCTGGGCGACCTGTGCTATACCGCACAGGTGGGACGCAATCCCTTCGCCCAGCGCCTCAGCGTGGTCGCGGGTTCGGTGGCGGAACTGCGCGTGCGCCTGGGCGAAGTCGCGGCGGGCCAAACCGATGCGGATGTCCGGCGGGGGAGCGTGACCGCGCAGCAGCCCGCGCCGAAGGTAGCCTTCCTCTTCACGGGCCACGGCGGCCAGTACGCGGGCATGGGCCTGGAGTTGGATGCGACCGAACCGACCTTCCACGCGGCCCTCGACGAGTGCGCCGCGCTGCTCGCCGGGAACCTGGATCGCCCACTGCGCGAGGTGCTGACCGACGAGGAGGCGCTTGAGCGGCTCACGTACCAACCAGCTCTCTTCGCGGTGGAGTACGCCCTAGCCCGGATGTGGCAGTCCTGGGGGGTGGAACCAGAAGTGCTGATCGGGCACAGCATGGGCGAACTGGTGGCGGCATGTCTGGCCGGGGTCTTCAGCCTGGACGATGGCTTGAAGCTGGTGGCCGCACGCGGGCGGTTGATGGGTGCGTTGCCCCCGGACGGGGCGATGATCGCCATCGCCGCTGACGAGGCGCGTGTGCGGGAGGCCATCGCGCCCTACACGGATGATGTCGCCATCGCGGCGGTGAACGGGCCAATGAGTGTGGTAATCTCCGGGCGCGCCGACGTGGCTCTGGCCATCGCGGCAACGTTCGCCGCAGAGGGTATCAAGACCCAGCGCCTCAAGATTTCCCACGCCTCACACTCGCCGCTGATTGAGCCAATGCTTGAGGCATTCCGCGCCGTGGCCGCGACGGTTGCCTACCACCCACCAACCCGGTGCCTCGTCTCGAACGTGACGGGCACCCTGGCCGGTGAGGAGGTCGCCACAGCGGACTACTGGGTGCGCCACGTGCGTGAGACGGTGCGTTTCGCCGATGGGGCGCAGACCCTGCACGCCCAGGGCGTGGATGTGTTTCTGGAGATCGGCCCCAGGCCGGTGCTGCTGGGCATGATCGGCGACATCCTATCTCCGGCATCAGCCCTCAGCCCTCAGCCCTCTGCCCTGCTCCCCAGCCTGCGACCGGGCCAGAGCGCGTGGCAGACGTTGCTCTCCAGCCTGGGGGCGATGTACGTGCGCGGAGCGGTGGTGAACTGGGCGGGCCTGCACCGGGATGTCGTGCGGCGCAAGATTTCTCTGCCGACCTATCCCTTCCAGCGCCAGCGCTACTGGGTCGAGGCACCGACCGTCCGCCGCCGGGAGGCCGTGCGTCCGCTAGTAGATCAGGTGATCCATCTGCCCGCCCGTGGCGAGACGATCTGTGAGACAACCTTCAGCGTTGCCGCGCTGCCCTTCCTGGCCGAGCATCGGGTCTACGGGGAGGTGGTTTCGCCGGGGGCGTGCCAACTCGTGCTGGCCCTGAGCGCAGCGGAACTGACGCTGGGGACGGCAGAGGGGCTGTCGTTGCACGACGTGATCCTGCCCCAGGCGCTGGTGCTGCCGGAGGGCCAGGCGCGCACGGTGCAGGTTGTGCTCAGCCCCGCCCCGGAGCCGGGAGGGGCCACGCGGGCCTTCGCGATCACCAGCTTTGCGCCGGAAGCGGCGGGCGAAGCGTCTGCGATGGCGACCCACGCGACCGGGCAGGTGACGACGCAACAGGCGGCGGTGCTGTCCGGCGATGATCTCGCCGCGCTCCAGCAGCGCTGCCGCGTGCCGCTCGCGTTTGTGCTGGGGGAAGACGGGCCGCTCAGCTTTGGCCCAACGTTCCGCTGGATTGCAGAGGCGTGGCAGAGCGCCGACCCGACGACGCCCGAGGTACTGGCCCGCCTCGTGCTACCCACAGCGGTGCCGACGCTGGAGGGCTACCCGCTCCACCCTGGGCTGCTCGACGCCTGCTTCCAGGTGGCGCTGCTCCACGCCCCCCTGGATCAGGGTGCCCTGCTCCCGTTTGCCATCGCCGCGCTCGACTGGCGCGCCCCCGCGACGGGGGGGATCTGGTGGTGCCACGCCCGCCCGAGCGGCCCGCTGACCTGGGATGTACACCTGCGCGATGAGGCTGGCGCGCTGCTGGTCGCCCTCAGCGGCTTCCAACTCCGCGTCGCCCCGGCCAGCGCCATCCAGGGAGCCTCGGCCTGGCAGGACTGGCTCTACACGGTGGCGTGGCAGTCACGGGCCATTTTTGGTATGCCCCCCACGTACCTGCCGACTCCGGCGCAGGCGCTCCCGCCACGGGAGTCCACGGGGCCAGACCCGGCGGCGGAGACTCTGCGCACGGCCCTGGATACCTTCAGTGTCAGCGCGGTGCTGAATGCCTTCGCCACCGCTGGTGTGGCGTTGCACGTCGGTGCGCGCTGGACACTTATGCAGCTTATCCAGCAACTCGGCGTGATCCCGAGCTACCGGCGGCTGCTACGGCGTCTGGTGGGAATTCTGGCGGAGGCGGGTGTGGTGGTGCCAGAGGCGGATGGCTGGCGGGTGGCGCAGGCGTGGCCGGTGGACTTTGCGGACGCCTGCGCGACGTTCGCGGCGACGACGGGTGATGCGCCCGAGGCGCGCCTGCTGGCGCGCTGTGGGCGGCGGCTGGGCGAGGCGCTGCGCGGGGTACAGGAGCCGCTGGAGTTGCTCTTCCCGGCTGGCGATACGAGTGATGCCGAGCGGCTCTACCGTGAGACGCCTACGGCGCAGATCCTCAATGGGCTGGTGCAAACTGTGGTGGGCAGCGCGTGTGAGCGACTGCCAACTGAGCGCGGGCTGCGTGTGCTGGAGATCGGCGCGGGTACCGGAGGAACAACGGCGGGGGTGCTTCCGCTGCTGTCAGTGGGACAGAGCATCTACACTTTTACCGATATTGGCCCCAGCTTCCTGCGTCAGGCCGAGGTACGCTTTGCGGCCTTCCCCTTTGTGCGCTACCAGACCCTGGATATTGAACAGTCGCCGCTCAGCCAGAATTTTGCCCCAGCCCAGGCGGATCTGGTCATCGCAGCGAACGTGCTGCACGCAACGCGGAGTCTGGCGGAGACGCTGGGCCATGTGCGCGAACTGCTCGCACCGGGGGGCCAACTGGTGCTGCTAGAGGCGACGCAGCGCGAACGCTGGGTGGATCTGACCTTTGGCCTGACGGATGGCTGGTGGCGCTTTGCCGACGAGCGAGCGGATCACCCGCTGCTTCCAGCGGCGGCGTGGGAGTCGCTCCTCCTGGCCCACGGGTTCGCGTCCGTGGCCGTGACGGAGTACGCAGGGCAGGCGGTGATCGTGGCCCAGGCGGATCAGGTGTGGCCGGTGGCAGCGGCGCGGGACTGGCTGATCTTCGCTGACCGCCAGGGGGTGGGGGCGGCGCTGGCGACCGGGCTGCGCGAGCGCGGCGACCAGGTGTGGATGGTGTACGCTGATCCCGCGATTCCCCCTCCCCAGCCCTCCCCCGATGGGGGAGGGAGTCCGGCCCCTCCCCCCGATGGGGGG
>CAIXLU010000673.1 GCA_903920315.1 uncultured Oscillochloris sp. | reverse complement strand
CCCCTCCGCGCCCTCTGCGGTAAAAAATGCATCCCGTTTAACCCGCTCACGCGCCTCTTGCACCAGTTCAGAAAAGGTGTTGAGCGCAACAAGCTGGCGTGGGGTGAAGAGGTCGCCGAAGGTCAGCAAACCATAGAACGGTGGCGAAAACCAGCGCGGATTCTCAGGCATCGCCACATCTGGCTGCCACTCCGGCTTAGCCTGCTTCGCAATCGCCTCATGCTCCGGCGTAGGTGCAAGGTAAATCCGCCCGCGCTCACCTTCGGTGACAATCGCCATCAACCGTGCGCCCATGCGCCCAGCCACCCCTTCAGCCTTGATATAGTCGCCTGCAATCGGCGTCTCAGACATCAAACAGCGAAAGTTGGCCCCGCGTGAGAGCTTGGTGCCGTTCTTCGCTGCCTCGGCATCCTTCGGCTTACCGACCTTCACGGTGAAGCGGTAGCTATCGCCCTCAATCACCGGCTCGACATAGGTTTCCTTACCGGGCTTGGTCGAGAGCATAAAGGTCGAGGCAAGCGGCACCGCAACGTGGGCAAAGGCCGGGTTGGGGCTGTTGACCGTGCGCGCCCAGAGCCAGGCGATGACGGTGAGATTTTGGATTTGAGATTTTGGATTTTGGATTTCCGCTTCGGTCGCGTGACGATAGGAGCCGTCGGGGTTGCGAATCGCCTGCACCTTCGGGTAGAGGTGGCCGATACGCTTCTCAGCCTCGTCGCGCATCCACTGGCCGTAGTAGCGCACGTCGGCAGCGAGGCCAGCCGCACCCTTCCAGGTGATTTGAGATTTTGGATTTTGGATTTTGGATTTTTTGTCCTCCAATCTCAAATCAAAAATCTCAAATCTCAAATCCGGGTTCACCGGCGGTCGGCCCGCGAACTTGGGCGGAATCTCGATCATGGCCTTGTTGATCAGCACCGCCACCGGGTTCAAATCGCTAGCGTAGCTCTCTAGCCCGAGGCGCTGGGCCTCTAGGGGCAGGGCACCGCCACCCGCAAAGGGGTCGTGAAAGCCGGGGAGCTTTTCGGGGTTGAACAATTCAGCCGCACGCGGGTGATCCTGATTGTCGGCACAGGTACGCCGCCAACTCTTCCCAATCTCGTCGCGGGCCTGTTGGAGAATATCCTCGTTGGTGGTGTTCTCCCAGAGGACAAGCTGCTCGATCAGCCGAAAGAGGCGCTGGCGCTCATTGTCGGCAAGGCACTCCTCCACGGTCGGTGCCTGTCCTGGGTCAAGCACCGCACGTTCTCCCGCTACGGACACAGCCTCGAAAGATCGGCGGCGGATCGTCCACGCCGCCATCTGCTCCGTCAGCGTCCGCTGCGCCTGCACATACGCGACCGGATCGCGCCGAAGCTCGGCAACATACTCGGAGGGGTCGTCCACCATCTGGGCGAAGATCACCGCTCGCGCTGCGGCGAGGGGTCGCCTGGCCCACCAGAGATGCAGGGTGCTGGGGTGTCCGTGGCGAATGGACTTCTCGCGGGCGCTGGCGATATTGATCTTTTCCAGGGGCAGGGCGACCTCGATGAGCTTCTTGCGGGTGATCATGGGGTTCCTTTTTATGGGGTGATGTTCTGCCACTCTTCGGCAGGAACCATCCGTGAGAGGTGCCCCACATTGGTGGTGGCAATAACAACCGCATGCCCAACGCCGATGAGCAGCGCGGCCTGGGCAGCGAGAATAACATCGGCGTCAAGGGCCGTATTCGCGGCGGTCGGCTTGCCCTGCTGACGCAACTGCGCCCAAAACTCAGATGCCAGAAACAGCGTCTCCGTCGTGACCGCAAGATGCCCAATGCGCGCCCGGAGTGCGTCGAGTTGCTGCACCCCGGTCATTCGCCGGGCGCGTAGCAATTCGCGCCGTACCTCATAGTCCGTAATATCAGGCACCCGCATGGTTACGCCCGCAGCGAGTAAGGTTTCCAGCCACGCTCGGCAGGCATTTGCCCCTGCGAGCTTGTGTGGCCCGGTCACCAAGCCCAAGGGGCCAGAATCCAGCAAAACGAAGCGGCTCATGTGGGTTGCTCCAAGTTAGGAAAGAGTTTGCGATCTGAGCTGCGATTGGCATCAATGGAGCGCAGCACATCCTCCCAGGACTCCGTACCCTCATCATCGTCCTCAGTCTCTACCTCGCTCCACGAGCGCAGCAGGGCAATCGCGTCCTCATGTGAGCCGTTACCCGGAACAGTGAATTCATCAACATTCATCGTTGCCACCAGCGCACGAATTTGCGGCATCATGCGAACATAGAGCGGCATATCAGGCGAGGTCGTGGAAAGCAACTGACCTGCCAACAACTCCTGGGCAAGCAGTTTTTCGGCTTTGCCCTGGCGCTGGGCCTCGTACTGCAACCGCGCATACAACTCGGGGGACAAGTCAATCTGAAGACTGGTCATACAGCACTCTCCCTTTGCCAATAATTTCATCGCGGACGAAGGCTCGCTCACGAGCGAGACGGGCAAACTCTGCCGGGGTATACACAAGGATGTCCACGCCAACCCGAGGCTGGAGCAGATGGATCACATCCTTGATGCGATCCAAAAAGCGTTTCTCGGTTGCCTGTACAATCACAAGATCGATGTCTGACCACGGGGAGATTTCACCGTGAGCCAGCGAGCCAAAGAGGAACACTTGTTCAGGACGAAGATGTTCCGTAATCAGCAGCAGACAGCGTTGGAGTTCCTGCTCTAACACGGCACGGCGCTCGCTGTGAGCGAACGAGGTACATTGTTCCTGCGTGATCATGCAGTCCTCCCTCGTTCAGATTTTGGATTTTGGATTTTGGATTTTGGATTGAGTACCGATTCCCGCCTTCGTTCGGATTTCAGATTTAAGATTTTTGATTGTGGATTGAACACCGATGCCCGCCTTCTCAAATCCACAATCCAAAATCCAAAATCCAAAATCCGCAATTCATCGTGGTGCCTCGCTCCGCGCCAGCAAATCGGCAAAGGTGTAGTTGACACTGGTGACGCCAAAGTCTGGTTCGCGCTGGAACGGTTGGCGCAGATAATGGACGTGGTGCGTGTCGTCTGAGACGAACACGACCATCGCGAGAATGAAGTCATCCGGCTTGTTAAGCGAGTAGAGGATCTCGTTTCGGGTGACGGTGATGGTCTCCGCATCCTCTACCCGGCCTTTCACCTCGATAAAGCGCAGTCGGCCCGTGGTCGGGTCGTGGCTCTCGATGTCGTAGCCGAGCCGCTCACACTCGCGGTCTACAGGCGAAAAGCCCAGACCACGCTCAACGTCCATAATGACGGCCCGCGCTCGCGCAGCAGACGCCTGCGTATCAACAGGATGTGCGGTCGCGGGCAAGGGCCGACCCGTGATCGCGCTGAGCAGCCCGGCTGGTACCACGACGAGTCCACCCATAATAACCGGCGGCAGCGGCGCGATCTGCGCCTCCAGATCGAGTTGCTCCATGCGCTTCTGGAGGCGGGATTGCAGATCATCGGCCCGACGACGGGCCTCCTGCGAGTTCAGCCGTGCATTAGGCTTGCCTGCCTGTTCCTGAATCTTTAACTCTTCGGCACGATGATCCCAATAGCCGATCTCCTTGGTCAGCCGATCCTTGACCGCCGCGCGGGTCTTGTTGATCAGCGCCAGCCGCCGCTCCTTGACCTCATGGAGGTGACTAGGTACGATAGTGGCAATCGCATGGCCCATCGCTTTCTGTTCCACGTCGCGGGTGATCCACTGGCACTCCGGGCGGGCCAGCAGCGCATCACTCGTGAGTTCTCCGTCTGCCAGAGGCCGATAATCGAGGTAGGGAGCGTAGTGCAGGCTACGGGTCGTCCCGTCGGCGCTCAATTCCACATAGAGCATCTGCCGGGAGATCGTGCGCCGCTCGCCGTTCGTGAGCATGCTCGCGTCTTGAATGGCGTGTTCGAGGTAGAACAGCACCCGTGGCGCGGTTCCCCTATCGCGCTCGTCCACCAGGATTGTCCCCCGGCGCAGCAGATCACGGTAGCGCTCCTGCATCAAATCGAGGGTGGCATCCAGCAGTGGGTGGCCGGGACAGACGAAGGCCGCCGGAGGTTGACCCTGCGGGGTCAGCAGCGCCTTCTCGAAAGCGATCCGCTCGTAGCGCGGCAGCACGGGCTCGCCCATGCCGATCTGCCGGTCGCGATTGCGGATCAGCGCGGGCACGTGGGTTATTTCATAGCGACGAGACTCACGCTGGCGTACCGTGCCACCAAGGTGCGTGAATGCCTCCAGAAAGAAGGACTCCATGTAGTGCGGCTGGAGTCGGCGGGCATCGGCGCGCTCCATGTCCTCACGGATGCGCGCAACATGCTGCACGTCCATCGTATCCTGGGACAGGGCACGCTGCTCAAGCAAATCCTGGATCTGCTGGCGGTCAACCGCGTTCTCAATGGCCTGGGTCAACCGGGCACGCACATCGGGGCGCTCGCCGTAGCGGATGGCCGCAATGAGGAGATCGCGGAGCGGTTGACCCTCAAATTGAAGCGTACCCAGCACATCAAACACCTGGCCCCCAAGCGACTGACGGGCCTGCTCCAGCTTGAACAGCAGGGTCGCATAGACATCACCCTCACGGGTCTCCTCAGCAATCAGGTTCCAAAGATGGCACACCTCGGTTTGCCCAATCCGGTGGATGCGGCCAAAACGCTGCTCCAGGCGGTTCGGGTTCCACGGGAGATCGTAGTTAATCATCAGATGGGCACGCTGGAGGTTAATCCCTTCACCTGCCGCGTCCGTGGCGAGAAGTATCTGCACGGTGGGATCGTGGCGAAACGCCTCCTGAGACTTCAGCCGTTCCTCGCGGCCCATCCCCCCGTGGATGGTCACTACTGCGTCCGTCCGTCCGAGCAGGGTTGAGACGCGCTGGACAAGATAGTTCAGCGTATCGCGGTGTTCGGTGAAGATCACCAACTTCTGGCGCGGCGACGAGATCGGTGGGGGAATGGGTCGCACCGTGTAGGGGGTACGCTCGTCGGCCAACTGATTGGCGATGGAAGCCGGGGTAAAGATCACGCCGAGCAAACTCGCCAATTCACGCCACTTGCGATCCTCGCCGCTTCGTCGCACCGAGAGCGCCAGCGCCTCCAGACGATGAAGGGTGGCAATCTCCCACTGTAGCTCATCAATGGTACGGGCAGCAGTCGCTTGGTCAAGAACCTCGGCCTCGACGGATTCCACCTCACTATCGGGCGCGTCCTCCAGGTCTTCGAGGTCTTCCGGACTGAGATCGAGAGATACGGGCGAGTTGCTCACGCTCCCCGCCATCGCCCCACGCGAAAGCAACGCGAGTTCACGCAGTCGCTTCTCCAGTCGCTCGCGGCGGCGGTGGAGCGACTGATAAATCGCCTCAGGGGAGGAGGCCAACCGACGCTGGAGTACCGTCAGCGCAAAGCCTATCGTACCCGCACGTTTCCCATTCTCCAACGACTCTGCGCGATTGAACTCCTCGCGAACATAGTTGGTTACCTCGCGATAGAGATGGGCCTCCGCGTCAGAGAGCGTGTAGGGAACGGTGTAGGCGATACGCTCGGGAAAGAGCGGTGTGCCATCGAACGTGAGCAGGCGCTCCTTCACCATGCGCCGCATCAGGTCGGAGACATCGGCCTGGTGAACGCCATCGCGGAAACGACCCTCAAAGCGGTCTCCATCGAGTAGAGCCATGAAAAGCTGAAAGTCCTCTTCCTTACCGTTATGCGGCGTGGCCGTCATCAGAAGGAAATGCCGGGTGAGGGAGCCAAGGAGTTGTCCAAGGTGATACCGCTTGGTGTACTTCACCTCGCCACCGAAGAACGTAGCCGAGAGCTTATGGGCCTCATCGCACACGACGAGATCCCAGCGGCAGTCAGGAGCCTGGAGCTTCTGCTGCACCGACTCATCGCGGGACAGCTTATCGAGACGCGCAATAACAAGGTTTGGAATTTTCGATTTGAGATTTTGGATTTGAGCTTGAGGATCATATCGCTCAGCGGAAGGTAAATCGGCAATCGGCAATCGAAAATCAAAAATCTCAAAAGGCAGATGGAAGCGCCGGAAGAGTTCGTCCTGCCACTGCTCCGCGAGGCTGCCAGGGCAGACGATGAGGCAGCGCTGGAGGTCGCCCCGAGCGATGAGTTCCTTGATCAACAGGCCCGCCATGATGGTCTTGCCCGCACCAGGGTCATCAGCAAGCAGGAAACGCAACGGTTGGCGCGAGAGCATCGTCTCGTAAACAGCGGTAATCTGATGGGGAAGCGGGTCAACGAGCGAGGTATGAACCGCCAGCACCGGGTCGAAGAGATGGGCGAGCCGGATACGGTGGGCCTCGGAGACGAGGCGAAAGAGGTAGCCATCGCCATCAAAGCTCCAGGGACGACCAACGCTCACCAGATCGAGGGACGACTCACTCTCGCGATAGAGCAACACCGCGTGGAGCCTGCCATGTGTATTTTTGTAGGTCAGCTCAACGGCATCACTGCCATACCATGTGACATTGATGATCGTGACCATTTCATCAGGCAGGATGCCGCGAAGCGATGCTCCTCGCGTGAGGTCTTCCAGTCGCACCATGTGGCCTATCCCTCTCCGCTACGACAACGACGTGGGTGACACCTCTGTACAGCGCTCGACAATTAGCAGGCGGATCTCTGTTTCAGGAAAGACACCCTTCCCACAGTCACGGTTGCGGAGTACCTTGCGCAGGATGCACAGGAGTGCTACGATAGCCCCGCACAGCAGAATAAATATCGTGTACCAGAACCCACTCAGTGCTTGGAGGCAGAACGAGTGGGTTTTGTGTATACTGCGAAACAGTATAGCATAGCGGTTTGTGGCACGTACTACCATGCGTGATGGGCACGACGCTCGTTGCCCGCCATTGCGCTCCGCATTGCGGGGCGTCGTTCTGCGCTATAATCGGGCGCTATGGGTATACACCAGTTTCGCCATTATGCGGTCGCGCTGGGCGTCTTCGTTGCGCTACTGATCGTCTTCCTGATTGCCCCGCACATGCCCTTGCGCTATGTGATTGATGTTGGCTACGAGGAAGGTGTCGGCAGCGACCTGCCTTTCCTCCAGGGATTTAACGGGGCCGAGGACGCGGGACACGGCACCTACCGCTGGACAGACGACGGGGCCACGCTGAGCGTGCCGGGGGTGGGACGACGACCGCTAGAGCTACGGTTGCGCTTCCTTCCCGTGGACGCCAAGGTCATGGCGGTTGGCCCGCAGTCCATTGATATTTTCTCCGACGGGCGGTTTTTGGCGACCTTGCCGGTGATCACTCGTGGCTCAACGCAGGCCATCCTGGTACCGCCGCCCGCCAGCGGCAGTCTGGAGATCAGGCTGCATACGGCAACCTTCAGCCCGTCAGGAGATAGGCGCAACCTGGGGTCGCCACTGGATGCGGTGCAGGTGATCGCGTTGTCCGTCGGCGGTATGGTGCCACCTGATTGGCCGGCAACCCTGATGTGGCTTGGTGCTGCGGCCCTTGCGTGGATGGTTCTTCGACACGCACTAGGGACATCCGCCCCGGCGACGTGGCTCTACGCGATATGTGCTAGTCTGATTGGCCTAGCGGCGATCCTCGATCCGCCGCACTGGGCCGCCGGGGCCAAAGCTGCCCTGATCGCGGTGGCGCTGGCCTATCCGCTGGCGATTATCCTGCGTGCGAGTCTACCGGCCCTAGCTCGTCGCCTGGGCGTTCCGCTCGATAGAGCAGGGCTGGGCTGGCTGACTGTATGCTGCGTGATCGCTTTTGCCATGCGCTATGCGGGTCGTCTCTACCCAAATTCCATGCACGGCGACATCGGATTTCATACCAACCGTTTCAACGAGGCGCTCACGGGCCTGATCTTTATCTTGTCGAAGAACCGTGGGGTTGATTTTCCCTACCCGCCAGGCCCATACGTGGTGATCGCGCCGTTTAGCTTATTTGGCCTCAGCCCCAGCACGATTCTGCCGTTCGGCGCGGCGATGGCCGATGCTCTGGGAGCAGCAGTCATGTATGCGATTGCTAGCCGGGTGATGAGTACCCGGGCCGCATTGCTGGCCGCGACTATCTACGTGTTTACGGCGGCCACATTCATGACAACCTGGTGGTCGTTTGATACCCACATCTACACGCAGTTCTTTCACCTGCTGACAATTGCGGCCCTCTGCTGGGCAATGGAGGCGTGGCAGAGCGATAATCAGCGGCAGCGACTGACCTGGGGTGCGGCGGTGTTCGTGCTGCTGAGTATGGTTTTCCTGGGGCATTTTGGATTTCTGATTGACACAACTCTGCTCGTGGGACTGCTCACGGCAATGACCTGGCTGATGAGTTGGCGCGGCGCGATCTGGGCGAAAGCAATCCGCTGGCCGCTGAGTTTGTCGTTTGGCGGTGCCGTGATCTTTGCCGGGATCTTCTTCTATAGCGCCTACATCCCGCTGTTCCTCGGCCAGATCGAGGCAGCCAGAGTGGGAGGCGGGCTGAACGCCGTGGCCGGGCGCGCCCCAGCGAGCCGGGCGGCAATGTGGGAGACGCTTTGGCAGGTCGGGCTGATCACCCATTTCGGGATCTTTCCGATCCCCCTGGCTTTGGGCGGAGTGTGCATGCTCGCCCGTCGCAAGGAGGACAGCCAGGGTCTGGGGCAACGCACGGTGGTGCTGGCGTTGATGCTTGGCAGTCTAGCCGTGGCCGTCTGCTTTGCGGTGCTGCCATTCATCACCCTAACCACCAACAGCCCGCGCTGGCTGATGTTTCTGGCCTGGGTGGTGGCTCTGGGGACGGCGATAGCCACCGAGGCGATCTGGAAACGTGGGTGGATGGGGCGGATTGCGGTTCTGGCGATGGGTGCCGTGGTGCTGGCCAACACCGCTTGGATCTGGCTCGCGCCGATGCTCTGGCGTGTTCGCCCACCCGAGCCGTTTTAGAGTGCAGATTGTAGATTGCAGATTGCAGATGGGGATAATCTACAATCTGCAAACAAAAAGGAGAGACCATGCTCACCGCGTTTGTGATGATCAGGTGCGAGTCCCGACGGATTAGCGAGGTGGCCCAGGCCGTGGCCGAATTACCGAATGTGGCTGAGGTCTACTCAGTAACGGGCGAGTTTGACATTATCGCCCTGCTACGGGTGAGTGAGTACGACTCGCTGGATGAGTCCGTACCGGGCGGGATCTCCCAGATTATCGGTGTAACTGATACGAAGACCATCCTGGCCTTCCGGCGCTATGCCAAACGTGATCTGGATACCGGCTTCGATATTGGCCTCTCCTGATAGCTCAATCTGCGCGTCACAGGGTCATTAAAGAGGCTCTTGACACGCAAATTGTTTCATGCTAAAATAAGCACAATAGTTCTCTCGGATAATCGTAACAGACGGGACGAACACGTACAGTAACGAGGAGGAGATCATGAGCAAAGACTTAAACAAGGTACAGATGACGGGGCACCTCGGTGCCGATCCAGAGATGCGCTACACATCTACAGGCAGCGCGGTGACGACGTTTCGCGTTGCGAGCGGTCGTAGTTGGAAGGACAAGGACGGGAACCAGCACGACGATACTGAGTGGTTCCGCGTAGTCGCGTGGGATAAGCTTGGTGAGATCTGCAACCAGTACCTTACTAAAGGCATGCGGGTCTATGTCGAGGGTCGCCTTCAGACGCGCAAGTATACCGACCGGGATGGGATCGAGCGGTATAGCAGCGAGGTGGTCGCGCAGGATATGATCATGCTGACGCCTCGTGGTGATCGCGGGCAGGTGCCCGATGTTGAGGGCGAGTTTGAGAGGCATGAGGATCCATCGGCGGAGACGTCCCCGCCTGCCCGGCGCGCCCCGGCCCCCGCGAGCAACTCCGGTCGTACCTCAGCCCCGGCCAGCAACCGCGCCCCAGCCGGCCCGCCTCCCCGCAATCGGCCCCAGCCGATCAATGACGACGACGATATTCCGTTCTAACCTGTGTTCCGCGTCGGGCAGTACTCCTGACAGTCTATCGAAGTGGTGAACGCCGGATGCTGCTGTAAAATCAGCACATTCGGCGTTTTGTTATTTCTTGTGATAGAGACGGTACCCGCATGAATGGTAT
>CAIXLU010000672.1 GCA_903920315.1 uncultured Oscillochloris sp. | reverse complement strand
GGAGAGGGGCAGGGGGTGAGGGGGCAAGGCCGATGCGAGATCAGCTTATGTGAAAAGTATTGGGACTACAGCCCCGCCCCGCGCAGGGCAGCCCGGTAGATCTCGGCCAGGGGCACCCCAGATTCACGGGCCAGAGAGGCGCAGTCCTCGTATTCGGGTGCGCCTCCCACGACCGCCCCGGCGAGTAGTTTCCGCTTCACTCGCACCGCGCCCCAGGGTGTCTCCACCAGCACACTATCACGATCAGCGGCGCGGCGCGTTACCATTGACCAGCGCACCCCCAGGCTCGGCGTCTCGCGCAAAATGATCTCGGACAGGAGCGTGATGGTGTCTGGCCGAGACAGGCAGGCGAGTTGGTAGGCCGGGCGTCCCTTCTTCATAACAAGCGGTGTGGCCCAGGCATCGAGGGCACCCGCCGCCAGCAGCCGCTCGATGGCGTAGGCCAGTACTTCGCCGGTAGAATCATCCAGGTTGCAGCGCAACTCGGCCAGATCTTCGTGCGCCTGATCTTCCGGCATATCTTGCTCACCGATCCAGGCTCGCAGCCCGTTGAGGCGGGCAAACTCCTTTGAACCCAGGCCGTAGCCGACGCGCTCTACACGCATGGGTGGCTGACCAAAGCTCGCCAGTTCGGCCAAAATCGCGGCAGCGGTGGGAGTAAGTAGCTCGCCCTGGCTGTCGGGCGGGGCGGGGATGATCGGTGCGGAGACCTCAGCGAGCAGGGCCAGAGTAGCGGGTGTAGGTACTGGTAGCGGGCCGTGCTGGGTACGCACCCAGCCACTGCCAAGGGGTAGCGCCGAGGCGTAGACTTTGTGTACCGCGAGCAGTTCTAGTCCCAGGCAGACGCCCACGGTGTCCACAATACTGTCTACTGCGCCGACCTCGTGGAAGTGAACCTGATCAATTGGGACGCCGTGGATGCGGGCTTCGGCACGGGCCAGGCGCTCAAAGACAGCCAGGGCCATGCTGCGCGCATGATCGGGTAGGCGACTGCTTACCAGCAGCGCACGGATCTGAGCCCAGTCGCGTGCGGGTTGATCCGCTTCAACCCGCACCCGTAGACGTGCCCCGCTTATTCCGTGGCTCTGCACGCGCTCATGCTCCAGGGCGTATCCACCCACCTCAATCTCTGCCAGCCCGCGCTCCAGGGCTGTCAACTCCAGGCCGGCATCGAGCAACGCGGCCAGAAGCATATCGCCGGCTGCGCCGTGAAAACAATCGAAGTAGACAACGCGCATTTGTGGCCCTCGTTACCGGCCATCGGCCATATGCGCCGCCAGGGCCGCACCGACCTTCGCCGAGTCGTAGCGTAAAGTGTCCTGTTTATTCCAAAGCTGACGACGGGGGCCAACGGTCTCGCTATAGTCGTCCACCAGGGGCCGCACGCAGAGGGTCGTGATCGCCGCGATCTCGTCGTCACCAGGGACGAGTATCTGAAGGCCATCGGCAGCCAGACGCTCAACCAGTTCATTCGGCAGGTTCGGGCTACGGTTGATCAGCGCTGCATCGAGATGTCCTGGGCCAAGCAACTCATCGAGGCGGGCCACATGGGCAAAGACACCCATATGCTCGGTCTGACCAGGTTGTGTGGTGGAATTACAGATGTAGATCACCTGCGCTCCGGTTGAGCGCAGAGCCTCAACGATGCCGCCAAACTGAAGGGTAGCCAGGATCGAGGTAAAGAAACTCCCTGGCCCGATAGTCACGAGGTCGGCGTCGAGAATGG
>CAIXLU010000671.1 GCA_903920315.1 uncultured Oscillochloris sp. | reverse complement strand
TTTTCAAGGATGCGCTGATCGATCTCGGCTCGACTCTTGGGCGGAGTCGTATCTCTGGCGGGGGGCGTTGTTTTTGCGGGGGAAAATGTCGTTCTCGTCGCCGTCGTCACTCCGCCATCCGCAGGCCGTTTAAGGGCTCGCAAGGTTCGCATGCTGCCGCGCACCATCACAAACAGCGTCGTCATCAGCACCATCACAAGAATAAACCAAGGCAGCCATGTGTCGAGCAAACGCGCCATGAACGAGTCTGCAATCATGGCCATTGCCTCACCGTTCGGCCAATTCTCATTCGCGTAGCGCAGCAGATAACTGACAATCAGAGCGCCATTGAGGGCACCAACAAAAGGCCCCAGGAGGCGGTCGAGCATGCCCGGCCCCTTGGCCTTCGGGTCGTGCGGCGGGAGCAGCAGGCTCCCGCCGTAGCCCACCAGCATCGCGACCAACACAAAAATTCCCGTCGTGAGCAGGAAGGTAGGCCACGCGGGTTGCTCCATCTGGGCGCGCAGCCCATTTATCCAGCGTGCCTGCCAGAGATTGACCAGTACCGCGCCGAGCAGCGTGCCTGCCACCGCGATCAGGCCACGGCGCACCCCGCGAAAGAGCCCAATCAACCCAAGCACACCTATGGTCGCCACTATCAGTATTGTCAGCACCATACGCAGAATCCTTCTATCGCAGATCCTACCACAGATTGTAGCACACCTCTCCCGCCCAGAGGCATCACATCAAAGCATGTTATAATGAACCTCGTCATATACACGTGTTCTCGCAACGGTGACAAACCCGCTGGAGTGCGCTACGTATCGCCAAACGGGAGCATCGTTGCCCCGCCCGCAGATGTTTGCGAGCATTTTGCGTATCCAGTTTAAGGAGGCACGACTCATGGTTCGCGTTGCTATCAATGGTTTCGGCCGGATCGGTCGACAGACTTTCAAGGCTATGCTCGAGTATCACCCAGATGAGTTCGAGATTGTCGCCATCAACGATCTGACCGACAATGAGACCTTGGCCCACCTGCTTCGCTACGACTCGACCTACGGCCCCTTCGATGGCGAAGTCAGCGTCACCAGCGACAAGATTATTGTTGATTACGACGACGTACATTACGAGATCGCGGCCCTTGCCGAGCGTGATCCCACCGCCCTGCCCTGGGGCAAGATGGGCGTTGATATTGTCATCGAGTCAACTGGTCGCTTCACCGACGCTGAGAAGGCCAAGGCTCACTTAGTGGCAGGCGCGAAGAAGGTTATTATCTCCGCCCCGGCCAAGGGTGAGGATCTGACGATCTGCCTCGGCGTGAACGAGACGAAGTACGATCACGAGAAGCACCACATCCTCTCGAACGCCTCGTGCACCACCAACTGTCTGGCCCCCGTCGCGAAGGTACTCAACGACAAGTTTGGCATCCAGCGCGGCCTGATGACGACGATCCACGCCTACACGATGGATCAGAACCTTCAGGATAATGTCCACAGTGATCTTCGCCGTGCCCGTGCTGCTGCGCTCAACATGGTTCCCACCACCACCGGCGCCGCTAAGGCCGTTGCTCTGGTGATCCCGGAACTGAAGGGCAAGTTCCACGGTTACGCCGTGCGCGTACCCACCCCCACCGTCTCGATGGTGGACTTCTCGGTGCTGCTTGGCCGTGCCACCAGCGTCGAGGAGATCAATCAGGTGTTCCGCGAGGCCAGCGAGAGCGAGGAGCTTGAGGGTATCCTCGGGGTGAGCGACCAGCAGTTGGTGAGCAGCGACTTTATCGGCAGCACCTACAGCAGCATCGTTGACCTACCACTGACGATTGCTATGGGCGACGACTTCTTCAAGGTCGTTTCCTGGTACGACAACGAGTGGGGCTACTCAGTGCGTGTCTCTGACCTCACTGCCTATATCGCCGATTACTTCGCGTAGATCGGCCCTCAGACAACATAGCGGGCGACCGACGACATGTTCGTCAGTCGCCCGCTTTTTGTTCTAATCAAACCGCTAACGTGTATGGCGAAGGGCAAAAAATACCCCCGCACGCGGGGCAACCATGTCAGAGACCGGCTCAATTGACTCCATCAGGGCAACCTCGCTGGCACAGCAGGAACACGTCGCAAGGTGGTGGGTAATGACGGTGCGCTGATAGGGGTCGAGCAACCCCTGACAATAATCTACGAGCAGGTCTGTGGTAGGACAGAAGAGTCGGTAGAACTGGCGGCGCAAACGAGTCTGCATCTGGCGCATCTGCCGAACTCGGGTGGCACAATACGGGCAGACCTGGAGGTGGGCGCGGGTTGGCTCGTCAATCTCGCCATCGGCAGCAGCGATAACGGCAACGCCACTGAGCTCGGGTGCCGCCACACAGCCGTCATCTCTGTACTGATCACTTGTCATACCATTCGCTCCTGATGCTACCGCAGACAGACCTCCCCGTCGTATAGTAAGAAACGCAGCCCTTTTCAAATTTCACACAATAAGCCAGGTTTCAGGTGCCGGGTTTTAGGTTTACCGTTCGTCGTGCGGACTTCCAGCCTGCCGGCGTGCATCTGGCAGACTGGAAGCCCGCACGACGAACACCACAAACTGTAAAGCAGATCTAAAATCTAAAATCTAAAATCTAAAATCTACGTCTCTGGGAGCAGGTTCTCACTATCGGACGAATCATCCTCAGGGGAACGAGGTGAAGCTTCGGGGGCATTCATCACCGGCGCGGCGATGGCAAAGAGAGCCTGGATGCGCGTGCGACCGAGGCAGACAAACTCGCGTGTAAGAGCGGCACCACCGTGGAGCGGGTAAATCGAAACAGTGCTAAGCGGGATGAAATCGTCGCTCATCTCGCTCAGCATAGACATAAGCTCCATGTCTGTGCGCGTGTAGAAATCGGCACGCATCGCGAATGCTGCCGTAAAGAACATCATAGGCTGCGTATCACGGGGTGGAGATGGTGCGACAAAGCCGGGAGGGGCCAATGGCTCTTCGATCACGGCGACAAGCAGGGCGCTGTTGATGTCAACCAGAAGCTGGGCGACGCGCTGGCTCTGCTGTGGCTTCCAGATCGGGGCCACGCTCGCATTTCGCAGGGTGACAAAGCGGTGCAGACGGCTGTTGAGCGCGTCGCTCAGTCGCCGATAGAGCGGCAAATCATAGTTACCAGTGATGAGCAGGGTATCGGTAAAGACCTCGATCTTAAAGCTGAAGGTTTCGCTCATAATGGCCGTCAGTTATGAATATGCTGGAGGATCTCCCAAAACCCCGGGTAGGAGACCGCTGCCGACTCCGGGTCGGCGATGGTTGTCTCGCCGGAGGCAACGAGCGAGGCGACGGCCCAGGCCATGGCGAGGCGATGATCGTGGTGACTCTGGAGGGCAGTGCCGTGCAGGGCCGGGCCACCGAGCCCTGTCAGAATCATGCCGTCGTTTGTTGGTTCAACCTCAACACCAAGGGCAGTCAGCCCAGCCGACACCGTGGCGATGCGGTCGGTCTCCTTCGCCCGCAGTTCCTGGGCGTCGCGCACCACGGTTGTGCCCTCGGCGCAGGCAGCGGCGACGGCGAGGATCGGGATTTCATCAATCAGCCGGGGGATCAGCGTGCCACCAATGACAGTGCCGCGCAGGTGCGAGGATCTCACCGTGACATCGCCAACCGGTTCACTGCCTTCGCTGCGCTGGTTCGTGATCGTAATCTCGGCACCCATTGCGTGCAGCACATCCAGTGCGCCGGTGCGGGTCGGGTTTAAACAGACGCCGATAGTGGTTAGTTCGGCATCGGGGTGAATGGCGGCGGCAACCCACCAAAACGCGGCGCTGGACGGGTCGCCGGGGACGCGCAGCGAGAGTGGGTAGGGCAGAACCGGGTGCGTTGGTGGGTAGAGGGTGATCTGGTCGGGGCCGATCTGAAGGTCAATACCCATGGCACTGAGCATGCGCTCGGTATGATCGCGTGAGTCGATTCGCCCACCGAGGGTGAGCGACCCGCTCCCGCCGAGGGCGGCCAGGAGCAGGGCCGACTTCACCTGGGCCGAAGCGACGGGCAGTTGGTACGATCCGCCACGCAAGGAGCTACCACGGATCGCCAGGGGTGCCCGATCTCCCGATTGGCGACCGTCAATCTGGGCACCAAGGGCGCGCATGGGCGCAACAATACGCTGCTGGGGACGTGAGCGCAGAGATGCGTCACCTGTGAGGACGGTGAAGATCGACGTGCCGGCGAGCAGGCCAGCCAGCAAGCGCAAGGTGGTGCCCGAGTTCCCGCAGTCGAGAACATCTGCGGGTTCACGCAGGCCGCGCAGCCCGACACCGCGCACATGCACCTCACTTCCCTCCTGTACCACATCAACACCAAGGGCACGAACGCACGCGATGGTACTCAGACAATCGGCACCCGTCAGAAAGTTCGTAATCCGGGCGCTCCCCTCAGCCACAGCATTAAAAATGACGGCGCGGTGCGAGATTGACTTATCGCCGGGGATATCAACCGTGCCGCGCAGGCGGGCGCGGGCGGTGAGCTTCACATGTGACATTGCAGATGGCAGATTTTAGATTTTAGATTTTGGATTTTGGATTGCACAATCTGCAATCTGCAATCTAAAATCTAAAATCTAAAATCTAAAATAATCAGGCGTCGGGGGATGTGATCAGCTTATAGCCAAAGCCACGCTGAGTGACAAGATAGCGCGGGTTGGCTGGGTCGGGCTCGATACGTTGACGCAGGCGATAGACGAGTGCGTCAATCGCATTATAATCAAATACCTCGTAGTCCCACACCTCGCGGGCGATCTCATCCTTACTGACCACGTGGGTACGATGGTTATAGAGCATCTCTAGAAGCTGGAACTCTTTGACCGTAAGCGACGGATCGAGAGCCTGACCACGGATGAAAACTTCTTTGGTGCGGCTATCAACCCGCAACTCCTCGCGGACAGCCCGCAGCAGGTCGGGTGGAAGGACGCCCTTTATGGTCGCCTCGGGGTCTTGAAAGACGATCACCGCATCAGCGATGATCACCTGATCCTGGCTATGAAGGACACGCGTACCTGTGAGGCGCTCTCCATTGACAAACGTACCGTTCGTACTTTCAAGATCATGAACAGCGAAACCGTCGCCATCACGCTCGAAGCGTGCGTGACGACGCGAGGCCAGCGGATGATCAATTACGATATCGTTGGCCCCATCGCGCCCAACCGAGATCACCTCGCGATCCCACTCAAGCTCGCGGAATTGGCCATCCGGGCGCTTCACCATGAGTTTGGGAGCAGGCGCAGACTGCATCTGGCGAACCTCCACCACAGCTTTGAAACACGGTTTGCATTGTGGTACAATCGCGGCGGCTCGTGTGATTATACCATCAGGATACTGAAAATTCCACTTTATTGATGCGCAGGCATGCCTGCGTCATGGTCGCTCATTGCCACCGCCGGGGGCTGAAGCTTCCGATGGGCGGGCACCCTGACCTGTTGTTGAAGGAGACCATCCTGTGAGCAACTTAGTCGGGCGACGGCTGGGCCGCTACGAGATCCAAGCAGAGATTGGGCGCGGGGGCATGGCTCGCGTCTATCGTGCAATAGACACGCTGCTTCAGCGTCCGGTTGCGATCAAGGTGCTGGCCGCCCAACTGAGCATGGATCCTGAGTTTATCAAGCGCTTCGAGCGCGAGGCGCGCACGGCGGCGGGTCTGCGCCACCCCGGCATCGTGACGATCTATGATGTGGGCGAGCAGGACGGCCTATACTTCATCGCCATGGAGTTTATTGATGGTCGTACCCTGCATAGTATCCTCAACGAAAATGCGAACCTGGGACTCGGCTATGCGGTGAGCATTCTCGACCCGGTGGCCCGCGCCCTGGACTTCGCCCATAGCCAGGGTTCTGTCCATCGCGATGTGAAGCCCCATAACATGATGCTGGATGTGGGCGGTCGGGTGGTGCTGACGGACTTTGGCATCGCCCAGACGTCTGATGCGGATAGTGAACGACTTACCCGCACCGGCGTGTTTATGGGCACACCTGAGTATATTTCGCCGGAGCAGGCTGAGGCCCGCCGGGTGGATGGGCGTAGCGATCTCTACTCGCTGGGGGTCGTGGCTTACGAGATCATCACCGGGCGAGTGCCCTTTTCGGGTGCGACCCCGCAGTTGATCGTGTCGCACGCTCAGCTCCCGCCGCCCCCGCCGACCAGTGTGCAAGCGTACCTGCCAAGTGAGATTGACGTTGTTCTTGCCCGGGCGCTCGCCAAACGCCCAGAGAGTCGCTATCCCAGCGGGACAGATATGGTTGAGGCGCTGCGCGAGGTAGCGCAGCATTATCAAACGCCTATGGCGAGCCGGGAACAACTGGCGGCCCTCGTACTTCCTCCCGTTGGTGGCGATCCGCTCAACATCCCGCCGCAGCCCGCGCCGCGCCCGAGTACGCCCCCGGCTCCCCCTCGACCACCACCATCAAGTGTGCCTGTCCAGCCTCCGCAGCGCCCCCAGCCAATCCGCCCGCCGCCGAAAGTGGATATGGGCCGGGGCAATGGTCAGACAAACAAATCTAACCCGTTGCCTTTGCTCTTGATCGGCGGGGTACTCGTGGGCCTGACTCTTTTGTTGCTCTTTACCGTGGCTCGTGGGATTGCAAACGGTGGCACGCAGACGTCTACACCAATTCCGAAGGGGGTGACGCCCTCTCTGGCGGTTCGTGCGAGCGATACGCCGCGCCCCAGCGATACGCCGCGTCCCAGCGATACGCCTAAGCCGAGTGATGTTGTCGCGACGCTCATCCCACCGCCCTCACCCCGACCCGCAGCTACACTATCCCGATTGCTCACTGTCACCCCATCGCACACCATGATACCCGAGTCGCCTACGGTCACGTCATCGCCGACGGCATCTTCGTCACCTACTGCGACGCCTGTGACACCCACGGCATCTTCGTCTCCCACTGCAACGCCTGTGCTGCTCACAGTCACTGTCACTCCGTCGCCTAGCTCGCTCGTCGTGAGCCATACCCCGGTTCCCAGTTCTAGCCCGCTGGTTGTCAGCGTTACGCCTTTATCCAGTCCCAGTCCGGTGGTTGTCAGCGTTACGCCTTCATCCAGCCCCAGCCCGCTGGTTGCCAGTGTTACGCCTTCATCCAGTCCCAGTTCAGTGGTTGCCAGCGTTACCCCGTCACCTAGCCCCAGCCCAGTGGTTGCCACGGACATCCCGTTGCCCAGCCCCAGCCCGGTGGTTAACAGCATCACCCCCGCATCCACCGAGAACCCCGCGCCCAGCGAGAAATCCATCCCTGCATCGCCCACCGACGTGACGCCAAGCTCAGCAACAGACATACCTACCCCCTAGGAACAAGCATTGTTTGTCTCCTTTCTCATCATCGCTCACGCACCCTACCTGCGCCGTGCTGGCCGTCAACCTGCCGGAGAAGAGCCACTCCACGAGATGATCGCCCAAGGACTTATTCCGTTGCTCGACCTGCTTGGCGACCTCCAACTTACCGGGCTGGGGCCACGAGTGGCAATGGCCTGCTCACCGCTGCTGGTCGAGCAGTTAGCCGACCCAGTAGTGCAGAAGCATTTTCTGCTCTGGATGGAGGAGCGACTGGCCCGCCGGAGCGAGAATTTGCGCCACTTCGAGCTTGAGGAGAATCATCACGACAGTTACCTGGCCCGCTTCTACCTCGAATGGAGTCGTCAGGCGCTGCACAGCTTCACCCATCGCTATAACCGCAACCTGGCCCAGCGGCTGCGCGAACTGACAACAGCACGGGTAATCGAACCGCTGGCCGGAGCCGCCAGCCACGCCTATCTGCCGCTCCTGGGGCGTGAGGAATCGGTGCGTGTCCAGATCGAACATGGCGCTCTGCACACAGCACGATCACTGGGCCGTCCTGAGGGTATGTGGCTCCCCGGCAGCGGGTGGCGTCCCGGAATCGAGACGGCGATCAGCAATGTGGGCGTGCGCTATGTGGTGCTGGATCGATCCAGCCTCCCTCCGGATGCCGGGTGTGGGCCGATCATCGTGGATGGGAGTAAGCTGATCGCCATTGCTCCCGACGAACAGATCGCCCGACACATCTGGATGCCGGAACTCGGCTACGTGGGCGACCCGCTCTACCGTGATCCGAGCGACCCCGGCGGCTACCAAGCAATTGGTCTGGGTGCGCCGCAGCCCTATGATCCCTACCACGCCCTGCGCCGTGCCCAAGAACACGCCAGTCACTTTGCGGGGATGCTGATTGCCGAGAGCGCCCGTCGCTCACCCAACGATATGCTGCTGGTGCTGCTCGACATGGATCTGATCGGAACAGCCTGGTTTGAGGGGCCGACATGGCTTCAGGCGGTGATGACTCTCTGTACGACTCACCGATCCCTGAAACTGACGACGCCGGGGGAGTATTTGAAGTCGCAGCGACCCCGACAGCGGGCCACGATCCGTGCCGGTTCGTGGGGCGCAGGCGGCCACGCCCCGTGGCGCGGGCCG
Source organism: uncultured Oscillochloris sp. (assembly GCA_903920315.1). Taxonomy (GTDB): domain Bacteria; phylum Chloroflexota; class Chloroflexia; order Chloroflexales; family Chloroflexaceae; genus Oscillochloris. Next base: position 8,121 of record CAIXLU010000671.1, on the reverse strand, counting down.
TCGAGCGAGAGCTACTGGCAGGCGATTCACGCTGCCGAGGAGAAGATGGTACAGATCGCAAGCGAGTTCCCGAGCGCTGAGGCCGATCAGGAGCGGGCACTCAACCAAGCCGCTCGCGAACTGATGCTGGCTCAGACCAGCGATTGGCCGGAGGCGCTGGTGGCTACCGGGTACGCCGAGGAGCAGCGCGAACGCTGGCAGATCTACCTGGGGCGCTTTGATCAACTGATGGACATGGCTCGGCTACCCCATATCGGCCACAGTGATCGCTTTTTGCTGGATCAGCTTGAGGAACTGGATGGGCCGTTCCCCAACCTCAACTATCGGGTGTTTGTGCCACAGAAGTAACCCTGTCCCACTCCATTTTTTTGCACTACCGCAAAAGTCACGCTGTCTTCGTTTTCTTTGCGTCTTCGCGTCTTTGCGTCACACGATAATCATGCGTGTGACGCAAAGACGCAAAGACGCAAAGGCTCTCATGTCGTTCAACGTGACAGCGTTCCTTGTGCGGTAGTGCTGTATTTCCGTGTTCTTCTGTGGCAGAATTTGGTTATCAGGCCAATCGCCGCAGTTCCTGGCGCATCAGGGCAGCGTAGACGATGGTCAAGATCAGCGAGAAGGCAAACCACTGGAGGGCGTAACTCAGGTGCGAGCCATCACTGAGCAGGCGCGGGTCAGCCGGCTGGGGCAGGCGCGGGCCATCGGCGGAGGGCAGCAGTTCAACGTAGACCGGCAGCAGCGGCGCGTTAATCTGGGCCTGCATCTTGCCGAGATCTACGCGCAGCCATGCGTCAATACGCTGCTCACCCGGCATAGGCAGATCCATCCCGGCCAGGAGCGTGTTGGGCCGAGACTCTCCTTGCAGGGCCACGCCCTCGATCATCACGTCGCGCTCAACTGCGAAGGCGGCCCGCGCTGCGGGGCGAGCTTGCTCAGTCGGCAGCCAGCCGCGATCCACCATCACCGCAACCTCGGTGCCGCTGATCCGCAGCGGGGTGAGCAGGTGAACGCCAACGATCCCGCTCTCGGTTGTCTGTCCACGCAGAAGCAGACTCTGGTCGCTTAGATAGGTTCCATGTACCCGTACCCTGCGACCGACCAGGGATTCGGCCTGATCCGCAGTGCCGGTAAGTGTGTCTGGGTTCTGATCGAGAACCGCCAATCGCTCCGCGTTAGCGGCGCGGCGCTGGGCCAGCCGGTCGAGTTGCCAGATGCCGAGGCTAATCATGGTAACAAAGATGATCAGCGCGAAGGCGTGCCGGACAAGCCAACTGCCACGCAAAAGTGGGTGAGTCATAGGTGATGCTTCGCTCTACGAGTGCAGTGTGGCGTACTTGCCAATATCGCACAGACGGGCTATCCTTAGCACGAGAAAACCGCCACACAGACAGAGTACCTCATATGCCCGACGCACGCACGCATGACATCATCACCATCGCCACAGCGGTGGCTCTCGCTCCCCTGGCCCAGATCGTTCAGGTGAATAGCCTCAGCATTGGCTCGCTCGACGCATATCCGAACAGCGCGTGGTTGGTGATCGCCCATGTCATCTCTGGGGTACTCTTTTCGCCCGACCTAGACCTCGACTCGGCGATTGACAACCGCTGGGGAATCTTCTTCTGGATCTGGCGACCCTACATGTGGCTGGTGCCCCACCGTAGCGTCTGGAGCCACAGCCTGATCTTCTCGCCCCTGCTGCGCATGGCCTATTTCTACTTCGTGTTGCTCGGCATAATCCTGGGTGCGACCTGGCTCCTCGGCCAGGTCGGGATCGTTGTGCCGGACTACTCCCAGCAACTCAGCCTCACTATCAACCACGTTACGACCGACTACCCGAACGCATCTCTGGCTTTTGTGATCGGGTTCTGCACAGGCAGCGCCGCCCACAGCATCGCCGACTGGCTGGTGACGAGTGGCAAGCACATTCTGCGCCGTGTGGGGCTACAGATCAGGCGCGACTATCGCCACCATGATCGGTATGTGCCAAGGCAGCGTCGGGCTGGTCGGTAGAAAAAGAGCATGTGTCAGATGCTCTCTCCCGCTCTTCGCCGAGATTGCGCATATGGTCGAGGTAATCCTGGAGGATAATTGAGGCGGCAACCTGATCAATCTGCTGCTTGCGCTTCTCGGGCTTAACCCCAAGGTCGCGCAGCATCTGTTCGGCGGCGGCGGTACTGAGGCGCTCGTCGAAGAGAGCCACGGGCAGGCCCAGGGCGGGCGCGATCTCGCGAACAAAAGCGTGGATCAGTTCGGCCTGGGGGCCAATCTCGCCGCGCAGAGTGAGGGGGAGTCCAACCACCACCTCCACCACCTCGTTCTCGCGGGCGAGCCGCACGATCTCGGCGATGGCCCGTTCGCGAGGGACAGCCCCGACCGTGGTGAGTGGGCTGGATAAGAAGCCCGATGCGTCGCTCAGGGCCACGCCGATCCGCCGCGAACCGACATCTAGCCCGAGGACTCGTCTATCTTCCATTAGTTCACTCGATTTTAGATTTTAGATTTTGGATTTTGGATTGTCGGACATCTGCAATCCAAAATCCAAAATCCAAAATCCAAAATCCAAAATCCAAAATCCAAAATCCAAAATCCAAAATCTAAAATCCAAAATCCAAAATCCAAAATCTAAAATCTAAAATCCAAAATCCAAAATCCAAAATCCAAAATCCAAAATCTAAAATCTAAAATCCAAAATCCAAAATCCAAAATCCAAAATCTAAAATCCAAAATCTAAAATCTAAAATCTAAAATCTAAAATCTAAAATCCCTACCGCGTCTCGATGCGCAACTGAAAGTCCCAACTTGGCAGCCGATCCACATTGGGCAGGGAGTAGCTGCTGATCAGCCCCTTCTGCACCAAGGATTGCAGTGCCGCTTTGGCCTCTGCCTGCGGCTTTCCGCGCACGGCATCGCGCACCTGCTGAAGTGCGGAGGCGCTCAGCTTAGGCCCGCAGGCGGGATCCTGAGTGTTCAGGCCGATCTGTCCGCTCACCGTGAGCCGCGTGCCATCCCACATCCAACTGGTGATCACCGGAGCCTTGCAGTCGCCGGGCTGGAGCAGGGTTGCTTGCCGCAACTGCTCGGTGAGAACTTTGCCAATCTGATCCGTTAGCGGCGTACCGGGTGGGGTGGCGAGGGCGCTATAGTGAGCTGTCAGCGACAGGACGAAGGTAGGATCCGCCGGATTAACCGTCTCGCCCTCAGACGGGGAGACACTGTACTCAAAGCCCTGGAGTTGCTCTAGGTCGGCGCGACGAGGGATCATTGTCGTCGGCTCTAGCTGGAGCTTACGTGTGCTGGCGAGGCTCAGGAACTGCTGGCGAGCCTGCTCATCAAGCTTCACGAGGCCATCAGCCAGCAGGCGCTGCACATCGCTATCTTTCACGATCCGCACCTGTTCTTCGCTGCCCCCAGAGATCGGATCGTGGCGCACAACCAGCGCGCCGACCTCTACGTGAACGGTCTGGCCTCCGGGCAAGATGATCTTGCGGACGCTGTTGGCATCCACATTCGAGGCACTGCCTGCCGAGCGGGCCACAACCTCAATGCTTGCCGTCCCCTTGGTGGTGACAACCTGATTGCCCTGGTCGCTGGTGGTCGCTGGGGGCACCACCACATCGCCCGCACTAACAAAGGGCACTTCCTGGCCATCGGCCTTCACCGCAACAAACTCGCTGCCAGCGGGAAGGGTGATCGGCTGCGGGTTCATGCTAATCAGGGATATGCTGCCTCTGGCGGTGCCGGACGGGGAGAGTGTACCCTCGGCAATCTGTCCACTCACGCTCACAACCACGTCGTTCGCAATTGCCTCGGCCAGCACCGCCGTACCCGTGCTGCCGCTGCCGGGTGCCATCAGGGGAATAGGCATCGCCTTGATCGGCTCGATCAGCTCGGGCCGGGCCGGCGGTGCAACAATTACGGTTGTTTTGGAGCCAAGGATCTGGTTTGCGGCGACGAGGATAATCACCAGCAGGGCGATAATCATCGTCACAGGGATGAGCTTGTTCTGGCGGCGCGGGGCAGCCTGCCGAAACTCCGCATCGAGCTGCGAGCTGCGCGGGGCGGCATCACGCGACTGCGGCTCTGTCGCCGCACGGGTCGGGCGCGGCGGCGGGGCCATCGTGACTCGTCCAGTCTGTTTGGCGCGTGCCTTTTCCGCATCCGAAAGCTCGATATCCTCGGGACGAATGCGCTTCGGCGCAGTGGGAGGAGTCTCTGTGCGGCGGGGGTTAGGCCGACGCAGCTCCTCTTCATCATCAATACTCAGGCTATCGAGTGCGTCGAGGAAGTCATCATCACTGCTGGTTGCGCCTCGGCGAGGAGTACGAGAATCGTGTGGTGCGGAGATACTCTCCAGGGAAGCAAAGAGATCCTCGTCCCCGGTAGTGGGGCCAACGCTGCGGGGCGGGGGCATCGCATCAAAGTCATCAAGGGCGTCAAGGAAGGCCGCATCACTGGCACTCAGATCAGTGGCCATAGGACTCGCCCCGCCGCCACGGGTTTCCTCGCGGTTGAGGACGCGGGTAGCGTAGGGATTGACAGGTGGCGTCACGGCGGGAGCCTGCGGCGGCACCACGACATGGGCATTCCGCACCTGCATCGTCTCAATCTGGCTAAGCCGAGCCGCCCGCAAGGTCTGGGGATCCGAGCTGATCACTGTCAACTCAAGCCCACCACGCAGAGCGAGGGTACGCAGGCGATCAAACTGTGCCTGCTGCTGAAGGCCAGGCACATCATCGGGGATGAGCAACTGCACCCGACGAACCCCCGCCTGCTCCGCTTTGCGCAGCAGCGACTCAACGGTCTCGTCCGGCAGCGCGAGGATCAGGGCGGTGTCATCGGCAACCATAGAATCCCCCCGCCTATCTATTTTCTCTGCCCTGCAACCAGTTCGGGTGCGCGGGCGATTGCATCGGCCAGTTTGGAGACATCGCGGCCACCGGCCTGGGCCATCTCAGGACGACCGCCGCCACCGCCGCCGACAATTTGAGCCAGCGACTTGACCAAATTCCCGGCGTGGTAGCCCTGACCCACCAGGTCGGGCGTTACCATTGTGAGGATCTGGGGTTTCTCACCAATCACCGTGCCAAGGACAAGGACACCGCTGCCCAGCTTATCGCGCAGCCAATCGCCCATCTCACGCAGGCGGTTGGTGTCTTCTGCGACAACCTGCGCGGCCAGCACCGGCACCGGGCCATCGCGGCGCACCGTATCGAGCAGACCCTCGATTGATGCACGGGCCAACTTACCGCGCAGGGCGTCGAGTTCCTGCTGGCGCTGTTTGTTCTCGCCAAGCAGCAACTCGACCCGCTCGGCCACCTGGAAGGTCGGAACACCCAGACGCGAGGCGAGGTCGCGCAGGGTATCGGCCTGCTGCTCAATCCACTCCTCCGCACCACGGCCCGTCAGCGCCTCAATACGGCGGATGCCGCTACCGACGCTACTCTCGCCGATCACGCGCACGTAACCAATCTCGCCGGTGCGGCCCACATGGGTACCGCCGCAGAGTTCTTTTGAGGGAGCCGGAGGCAGGGAGCCGGTGGCAGGTGGCAGGCTACTCGTTTCATTTCGCTCAATCGTCACCAATCGCACCCGGTCGCCATACTTCTCGCCGAAGAGAGCGATGGCCCCGGCGTTAATTGCCGCCGGGTAGTCCATGACTTCCCAGCTTACGGATCCATCGGCGCGCACCCAGGCATTCAGACGGGCCTCAATCTCGCGTAGCTGAGATTGCTCGACGGCGCGGTTGTGGGTGAAGTCGAAGCGCAGCCGCTCGGGGGAGACGAGCGATCCCGCCTGGGCCGCATGTTCGCCGACAACATCGCGCAGGGCGCGCTGGAGCATATGCGTGGCCGTATGGTTGCGCTCGATGTCGGAGCGGCGTAGTATGTCAACCTCGGCACGCACGGCATCACCCGCAGATACTAGGCCGGACTCGACTACACCGTAGTGGACAGTCAGGCCAGGGGCGGGGCGCTGAGTATCTTCAACGCGCACCGTGCCCAGCGGGCCGTAGAGCAACCCGGTGTCACCAACCTGGCCACCGCTCTCAGCGTAGAAAGGCGTGCGGTCAAGAACCACCTGCACCTGTGCACCAACCGCCGCGCTGCTCACGTCATCGTCGTGAGCCACCAGAGCCAGGATCGTTGCGGGGCCGGTGGTGGTTGTGTAGCCGACAAACTCCGTGGCAGACAAACCCCTATCGGCCCAAAGATCGGCATCGCCACCGCGCTTAAACTGGGCAGCCGCCCGCGAGCGCCCGCGCTGCTCGGCCATCGCCGCATCGTAGCCAGCCTCATCCACACCCAGGCCCGCATCTGTGGCGATACGCTGGGTCAGGTCGAGCGGGAATCCGTACGTATCCTTGAGCGCAAAAGCATCTGCGCCGGGGATGCTGACACCACCCGAAGACAGCACCTGGGCAACAATTGTGTTGAGCCGGGTGATTCCGCCGGAGAGCGTTTTGAGGAACTGCTGCTCCTCCGCATCGGCAGACTCAAGGATAAATGCGCGCCGATCCACAAGCTGCGGGTAGGCCACGCCCATCTCGGCGATCACCGTTGAGATCACCTCGGCCAGGAAGGGCCGGGTGAAGCCTATACTACGGCCCTGGTAGGCCGCCCGCCGCAGGATGCGCCGCAACACGTAGGAGCGACCATTATTACCGGGCAGCACACCATCGGCAATCAGAAAAGCAATCGCCCTGCTATGGTCGGCAATCGCCCGGTAGGGCGCGACATTGGCCCGATAGTGGGCCTCATCGCTGCCCAGGGCCGCGATCACCGTGCGGATGATCGGCAGAAACAGATCGGTATCGTAATTGTTATGCACCCCCTGGACCACCATCGTCATGCGCTCAAGGCCCATGCCTGTATCCACCGAAGGCCGTGGCAACGGCTTCATCGTGGCACGCTCATACTGCATGAAAACGTTGTTCCAGATCTCAACATAATCGGGGTCGTCGCTATTCACGCCGGCGGCGCTCATCTTCGACAGATCATCCCCGATATACATGGTGATCTCGGAGCAAGGACCACAGGGGCCGGTGTCACCCATCACCCAGAAATTATCCTTGCGCCCGAAGCGCAGCACACGTGCCGGATCGGCACCCTGAGCGATCCAGAGCTGTGCAGCTTCCTCATCGGCGGGTACCTCATCGTCACCGGCAAAAACCGTAAACCAGAGCCGATCAACCGGAAGCTGAAATTCCTCGGTGAGCAGCTTCCATGAGAGCGCAATCGCCTCGGCCTTAAAGTAGTCGCCGAAGGAGAAGTTGCCAAGCATCTCAAAGAACGTCTGGTGGCGGGGCGAAGGTCCAACCTCCTCCAGATCGTTATGCTTACCCGAGACGCGCAGGCACTTCTGGGATGTCGTGGCCCGGCTATAGGGCCGCTTCTCGTGGCCCAGAAACACATCTTTAAACGGCACCATGCCCGAGTTGGCGAAGAGCAGGGTCGGGTCGTCGGCAACTACGAGCGAGGAACTCGGCACGATAGTGTGGCCGTTACGCTCGAAGAATGTCAGGAATCGCTCGCGGATCTGCGCCGCAGTAAGCTTGGGCATGGTCATCAGGCGGCCTGTTCGATTAACGGGGACTTACGAATATACGAAGGATCATAGCACGGTACGTCAGAGCGTGTCAAACGCAGACCCATCCCGTCGGGGCTGTTGCAAAGTCACGTGCCCGGCCCATAAACGGGCGGGCTATCCAATTGCGAAGGCCGCTGAAGCGGTCTCAGGCAGGCCGCTTCAGCGGCCTTCGCCGTTAATAGCCGAGGCGTTTACGCCTACGGCACGAGCGATCTGATCCTTGTACCCCTCAACGGAATGGCGACGACAGGTTGACGTTTAGAGTAAAATACCGAGCAGACAAGAATATCACCTCAGATAACCATGTGGCTCCGCCGCACAACACCCGATGAAAATGGATCGTAGGGGCGCGTCGCGACGCGCCCCTACCCAACACCCGGCTATTCTCACGTTAGAGGCTCCTCCCATGACCGACATCACGACCCGCGCTGCCGAGTTTATCCACAAGTGGGCCGCGATCACGATCAACGAGCGCGCCGTTGCGCAGACTCACTTCAATGAACTGTGCGCCCTTGTCGGTGCGCCTGCCCCGCT